>JAPLDN010000346.1 GCA_026391755.1 Bacteroidota bacterium | reverse complement strand
ACAACTGCATTCGAATGCTTGTCTTTGGGGCGGTTCTCAAAAAGAGAGCCCCAGGTCCCCAGGTCCGACCAGCCGAAATCTGCAGCTAGTACATAAACATTGCTTGCCTTTTCCATCACACCATAGTCGATGGAAATACTTTTGCAGATAGTATAGGTGTCCCGGATAAAGGCTTTTTCTTTAGACGTATTATACACCTTTGCCCCTTTCTTAAACAGAATGTCAACTTCGGGAAGATGCTCTTCAAAGGCTTTCATTATGCTTTTAACCGACCAAATGAAAATCCCCGAATTCCAGAGAAAGTCCCCGCATTTCAGGAAGGTTACGGCAAGGTCAAGGTCTGGCTTCTCGGTAAATGTTTTAACACGCCTGATATGGGGGTCATTCGGATAAACTGTCCCTTCGAGGTATTGTATGTATCCGTAACCCGTATCCGGGCGGCTGGGCCTGATCCCGAGAGTCAGGAGCCAGTTGTGATCCGAAGAAGCTTCCAGGGCCGATTTGATGTTGGCAATGAAGATATCCTCCTTGAGGATAATGTGATCCGAAGGGGCAACAACAATCCTGGCTTCCTCGTCACGTGATAGAATACGGTAATTGGCATAGGCAATGCAGGGAGCTGTATTTCGCCGGGATGGTTCCAGCAGGATCTGGTCGGGCAGCATCTCGGGGATCTGCTGCCTTACGAGGTCAAAATAAATGTCGTTTGTTACGACATAAATGTTTTCCAGGGGGCAGATCTTCTTGAACCGCCTGAAAGTTTGCTGGATCAGGGTTTCACCTGTACCCAGGATGTCGATGAACTGTTTGGGGTGGCTGGTCCTGCTCATGGGCCAGAAGCGGGCGCCGATACCGCCGGCCATAATCACGCAGAAATTGTGCTTAGATTTTGCCATATCCTCTGTTATTCTATTGCAAACATAATTATTATCCCGACGAATTACAATATTTTTCCTCCCTCTCGCTTTTCACCGGCAAAATCATTGCTTCAGGGCTGAAAAGATACATCTTCCGGGATTTGAAACACTTGCAGCGGTAGCGCTTCCTCAACCTGTCCATTTTCACGAAAATTCTTCCTGATCCTGTCATGAAAAGTCCCCCTTCAGGAATCTCTGTAATCCTTATATATTCCCCGGGAGGGTCGTAAGCCTGCAATAACCTCTGAAGCCTGCTGTCGGCGGAAGCGGATGCTTTCGGGGCTTCAAAATAAGAGACCAGGGCATTTTCAACTTCAAGCGGGAACACATTCATGCTTAAAAATGGCTGGATCAGCCCGGTAAAGCGTTTTTTCCATTCCTTTCCGTGAGGCAGGGGCCTGTGTTTTCGTATTAAAAATATATTAGCCTTTTCGGTATCCAGGTAAACGAAGAAATGTGCTATTTCATGTATCAGGGTGAGAAGAAAAGCGTAAGGATTGAGATCTCCGTTAACAGTGATCCTGGCAGGCTGGCCGTTTCTTGGCGGGCGAAAATCCCCTGCCTTGGTTGATCGCTTGCGGGAGATCCTGCAATCAAGAGAATGTCCCTGCAGGCAAACTATGAGCATATCCATGGCTGCCTCCGGGATAAAGTTCCCGAACAGCCTTTCAATTTTTGCAGGGCTCAGCAGGTAAAGGTTGTCGGGCTTGCTTTCAAATAGCCGAATGAAGGGCAGTTGCAATTTTTCGGATGTTTTTGTTTTGAACGGGATGGGTATCGCTGGGATGAACAGGAAGAAGCCGCAACGATGAGCACCATTGCAAAGATCAGGAAAAACCACCACCGAATTAAAAACTTCCGCATAGTTTATCAACAGTGTAAAAATACCAGATTCCCCATTAAAACGTTAATTTTAATAAAAATGGTATCTTAGCAGTTGATTTATGTTAAGGCCCCTCTCAACCCTAGGAAGTTATGTGCTGCTTATGCGGCGCGTTCTCACAAAACCCCAGAAAGGCAAGCTGTTCTGGCAGCAGCTTTTTTTTGAGATCGACCAGCTGGGGCTGGATTCCATAGGCATAGTAGCCTTCATTTCGATATTCATGGGAGCAGTCGTTGCCATTCAGACTGCCTATAACATTGACAGCCCCCTCATTCCTATGTCGATGGTTGGGTTCACCACACGGCAATCGATTATCCTCGAGTTTTCACCCACAGTAATCAGTCTCATCCTGGCCGGCAAAGTCGGATCGCGCATAGCCTCACAAATAGGTACCATGAGGGTTACCGAGCAGATCGATGCTCTCGAGATCATGGGAGTAAATTCGGCCAACTACCTCATTTTTCCAAAGGTCGTTGCTTCCATCCTGATATACCCGGTGCTGATCGTATTCAGTATGTGGCTTGGCATTATTGGCGGAGGGGCCGCAATGATGTTTTCGAAACTTGTCAGCATGCATGACTATATTCATGGGATCCGGATTGATTTTGAGGCCTTCACGATTTTTTATGCCCTCACGAAGACAATCTTTTTTGCTTTCATCATTGCCTCGGTCTCCGGATTTTTCGGTTACCAGACCCAGGGCGGAGCCCTTGAAGTAGGCCAGGCCAGTACCAAAGCGGTGGTGGTCAGCAGTATCGTCATCATCCTGTTCAACCTTGTCCTCACTCAACTCCTGCTGGGATGATAGAAGGAAGGAACATCAACAAGTTTTTCGGGGACAACCATGTTCTCCGTGATGTCTCATGTAAATTCCATCCCGGAAAAACCAACCTCATCATCGGCCAGAGCGGTTCAGGCAAGACCGTCCTGATGAAATGCCTGGTGGGCCTGTTTGAAGTCGACAATGGCCAGGTACTTTACGACAACAGGAACTTCTCGGCCATGAATATCGAACAGCGAAAGGAGATCCGCCAGGAACTCGGAATGCTGTTCCAGGGCGCCGCATTGTTCGATTCAATGACCGTCGAAGGAAACGTAATGTTCCCGCTGAATATGTTTACCGGAAAATCAGTGGAGGAAAAAATTGAAAGGGTGAATTTCGTACTGAAACGTGTCAACCTGGTAAACAGTAATAAGTTAATGCCTTCGGAACTCAGCGGGGGAATGAAAAAGCGAGTGGCTATTGCGAGGGCGATCGTCATGAATCCAAAATACCTCTTCTGCGACGAACCGAATTCCGGCCTCGATCCTCAAACTTCCAATGTGATCGACCTGCTGATCCAGGAGCTAACTTATGAATATGGCATTACGACCATCGTCAATACCCATGATATGAATTCTGTCCTTTCAATAGGGGATTCCATTGAATTCATTTACCAGGGCCAGATCTGGTGGTCGGGAAATAAGGAGGAGATCCTCCATATGGGGAATAAGGAATTGAATGATTTTGTATTCGGGACAGAGCTAACCAAAAGACTTAGAAAATGAATTTTTTTGATGTTCTTATCCTGGGCTTTCTGGCCCTGTTTGTCATAAACGGTTTCCGCAAAGGGTTTATCATCAGCCTGGCTTCACTGGCCGCGCTTATCCTCGGTATCTATCTCGCGGTTCATTTTTCAAATTTCATACAGGCTATTCTGCAGGACAATTTTCATCCTTCAAAAACCTGGCTTCCCATTCTTTCATTTTCGCTCACTTTTCTTGTCGTGGTAATCCTTGTGCTTATGGTTGCAAAGGTGATGGAAAAGATCGTTGATCTGGTTGGAATGGGGATCTTTAATAAACTGGCCGGGGCATTGCTTGGGCTTATCAAAGGGGTGATCCTGGCAAGTATTATTCTGTTTATCCTTTTTGCCGTGGATAAAAAACAGAAATGGATCACTGCCGATGACCGCAATGGATCTCTTACAATGATTACCGTCGAGCAGGTCTTTCCAAAAATAATGTCAGGCCTGGGAACAAGCATTCATTTTCCATTTCTGAATGATGAGAAGAAGCCGGGCAATTCCAGGTAAAAAAGGTGTCTTTATTCCAGTATTGCTTTAATGCCGGGCAATTCCTTGCCTTCAATGTATTCCAGCATTGCGCCACCACCTGTAGATACATAGCTGACCTTATCTGCCAGCTCATATTTATTTATAGCAGCGACGGAATCCCCTCCGCCAACCAGTGAAAATGAGCCATTGGCAGTCGCCTCGGCAATGGCCAGAGCAATGCTTTTTGTGCCTTCTTCATAGTTGTTCATCTCAAAAACCCCCATTGGGCCATTCCATAGAATGGTGGAGGATTTCTCAATGACATGACTGAACTTTGTGATAGAAGAAGGACCTATGTCAAGGCCGAGCCAGGGTAAGGGGATATCATAAGCGCTGGATAGTTTTTTATTGGCATCGTTGGAAAACGCATCGGCAATAATTGCATCCGGAGGAATATACAGGTTCACTCCTAGCGATTTGGCGCCTTCAATGATGTTCTTTGCAAGTTCGATGTATTCGTCTTCAACGAGGGACGCTCCTGTTTCACCACCGAGGGCCCTGATAAACGTAAACATCATCCCGCCTCCAATGATCAGGTTGTCGACTTTGTCCATCAGGTGATTGATGATCTCGATTTTCGTAGAAACCTTTGCACCGCCGAGAATGGCAGTAAAGGGACGCTGTGCATCCTTCACACATTTATCCAGGTTAAGGATTTCGCTTCCCATTACATAACCGAACATTTTCGTTTCAGGGAAAAATTTGGCAATTATGGCAGTGGAAGCATGTGCACGGTGGGCCGTTCCGAAAGCATCATTTACATATATATCGCCAAGTTTCGCGAGTTTACCTGCAAAAGCTTCGTCACCTTTTTCCTCTTCCTTATAGAACCTCAGGTTTTCGAGAAGAAGAACATCGCCTGGTTTAAGTGCAGCTGAAAGCGTAACAGCCGATTCCCCAATGCAGTCATCAGCAAACTGAACCGGACGGTTCAGTTTATCCGACAGGTAAGGAAGAATATGCTTGAGGGAAAACTTTTCTTCAGGGCCGCCTTTCGGCCTGCCAAGGTGTGACATTAGGATAACCGAACCACCCCCGCTCAGGATCTTGTTGATCGTGGGGATAGTGGCATCTATCCTGGTCCCGTCTGTTATATTATACTGGGCATCAAGGGGAACATTGAAATCAACCCTTATCAGCGCACGTTTACCTGCAAAATTAAAATCATCAATAGTTTTCATATGATTAGTATTTTAAACACCGGCAAAATTAAAATTTTTACCCCGCACAATGCATATCTTTTTAATTTTACCCTGAAATTCAATAATTTCTTAATGCCGGATTTAAAAGTGGCCTATATTCAGACCGGCCTTTACTGGGAGGACAAAGCGGCTAACCTGAACCGTTTCGATGAGCATTTTGCAAAATTGAATGAAGGGGTTGACCTGGTCATTTTACCTGAAATGTTCAATACCGGGTTTTCGATAAACCCTGAAGCTTTTGCCGAAGAGATGAATGGCAGTGGGGTAGCTTATCTTATTAAAAAAGCCGGAGATCTGGATGCTGTGATTATAGGAAGTCTCCTGGTTAAAACGGGCAAGGGATTTTTCAACCGTCTTGTTGCCGTTCATCCCGGAGGGAAAGTGGAAACATACGATAAACGGCATTTGTTCCGTTTAAGCGAAGAATCCAGGATCATCAGCGGAGGGGACCAGCGGTTGGTAGTGAATGTGAAAGGCTGGAAGATACGCCCCCTGGTTTGTTATGATCTCAGGTTCCCTGTATGGAGTAAAAACACCTATTCTGATGAAAGGTATGAATATGATGTACTTGTTTATGTAGCCAACTGGCCTGCGAGCCGTTCGAACGTATGGAAAACGCTTCTTACCGCCAGGGCTATGGAAAACCAGGTTTACTGCATCGGGGTTAACAGGATTGGGGAAGACGGTCACGGCACCAGTCATTCGGGAGATTCAATGGCTGTTGACAGCAAAGGGAAAATCCTGTCTTCGGCATCCCCGGGAGAAGAAGCGGTGAATATTGTTACACTTTCAAAGCAGGACCTTGAATTATACAGGGTGTCTTTTACGCTTGGAATGGACTGGGACAGGTTTAGTATAGAACTTTAGTTATATGCCATCAATTTCAGCGGTCATTATAGCAAAAAACGAAGAAGGTAAAATCAGGCGCTGCCTCGATTCGCTGAAATCATTTGCTGCCGAAATAGTCGTGGTGGATTCCCTGTCAACGGACCGGACCGCCGAAATCTGCCGTGAGCAGGGATGCCGGGTTTTTCTCCGGGAATTTGACGGTTACGGAAGCCAGAAGCAATTTGCAGTTGACCAGGCCGCAAACGACTGGGTGCTCTCGGTAGATTCAGATGAGGTTCTCACGTCAGAGCTTCAGGAAGAACTCGCCGGGATGACAGGGCCGGGGGTTCTGCCTTTTGATGCTTATACGATACCCTTCTCCCTGGTTTATATGGGAAGGATAATGAGGCATAGCGGGCTTGGTCATGAAATGCATCTCAGGCTGTTCAACCGTAACAAAGGCAGGTTTACCACAACAGCTGTTCACGAAGGCATTGTATGTGACGGGAGCATGGGTAAGCTAAAAAAACGTATCCTTCATCTCTCATACAGGGACATCAGCCATCATCTTGAAAAGATAAACATCTATACGTCACAGGCGGCAGAAGAACTTTCAAAAAGGGGGAAAAGATATTCCGGATTTTCTGTTGCCTGCAAATTTCCTGTCAGCTTCTTCATTGTTTATATTCTCAAGGGAGGCATTCTTGACGGCTATCCGGGCTTTGTCTGGTCTTATCTTGCGGCCTTTTATGCCACTTTGAAAATGGCGAAAACCGTCGAACTTCAGAAAATAAAATGACAGTACTGGAAATTATTATACCGGTTTTATTTTTCCTGGCTCTTGTTTACCTGACCATCGAATACAGCTTGCTGATCCCTCCCGGGAAAGGATTGCCCGTGCTGATGTATCACAATATTTCTGAGGGGAAAGCCGATGGACTGAACATTCCTTATAGTGAGCTGGAGCTTCAGTTCATGTACCTGAAAGAAAAAGGGTACAACAGTATATCGCTTAACCAATTGTCGGCCCTGATAAACGGAGGCGACAGGCTGCCAAAGCGTTCGTTTCTATTGACTTTTGATGATGCCTATGTGAGCCTGGAAGACAAGCTTATTCCCCTTCTCGAGCGGTATGATTTCTCTGCCGTTGTGTTTGTGCCAGTGGCCTTTATCGGGAAATCAAACCTTTGGGATGATGGTGGCATCCCTGTTATGTCGGCGGAATCCTTGCAAAAAGCAGCCCAAAATCCGCATATTGAGATAGGGTTGCACTCATTCCTTCACCGTTCGTATAATGAGATGAACTCCGATGATATACGGGAAGATCTCGGGAACTGCAGGCAGTCCCTCGAATATTACAAGATACCGTATTTCGGCGCCCTGGCTTATCCTTACGGTGCTTATCCGAAGAAAGACCTTATATTTAAAAAGGAGATGTTCGGAGTTTTGAGTGAATCGGTCATTGCACTTGCATTCCGTATCGGGAACCGTCTAAATCCTTTCCCCCTGGCGCAGAAGTATGAAGTAAAGCGGATTGACATCAGGGGGACGGATTCGTTTTTCATTTTTAAAACCAAACTCAGGAAAGGCAGGGCCAAGATCTTTGCCTGAGAAAGCATGAAAATAACATTTGCTGATCTTTGCCGGTTTTCATTCCTGGTAGCCCTTGCCGGGCTGATCTCCATGCTTCCTTTTTCGAAGTATGTGATCAGCATGTCCGAAATGGTTCTTGCCGGATCCTGGATACTCCAGAGATATGATACGGCCTGTTTTGGGAGGTTGCTTAAGAAGCAATCAATACCGGGCCGGATAGGATTAATACTTCCTTATGCACTGGTTTTTCTTTTCAAAGGGATCGTACGCGGATTCAGGGATCTTTACCGGAACAAACCTGCTCTTGTTTTTTTATCCCTTTACCTCCTGCATGTCGCAGGGTTGATATTTACCACCGATTTTGATTATGCTTTGAAGGATCTCAGGACTAAGGCCCCGATTTTTCTTATCCCTCTGTTCCTCGGGACTTCAAAACCCATCAGCAGAAACCTGTTTAATGCTTACATCTTTCTGTTCCTGCTTGCACTGGTGATTGGCACCCTGATGTATTCCTGGAAAATATACCATCTGAGGTACATCGATATAAGGGATGTTTCAAGAAACGTTTCCCATATAATCCTGGGTTTGGAGCTGGCGCTGGGTTTATTTATTATGGCCTGGTTCATATTCCGGCGATCATTTCCGGCCTGGAGCAAGGTTCTGTTTATCCTGGTTTCGGCATGGTTTATTTTTTATATTTTCAAAAGCAGATCATTTACCGGCCTGGCCGTTTTTGCCATTGCTGCCATGATACTTCTGCCAATCCTTGTGTTCAGGCAAAAACGGCCAGGCCTGAAGGTGTTGCTTGCCGTTGCGATGGTCCTGATTACCCTGGGTATGGCATTCTATATGCAAAGGGTTGTAAAAGATTTTTATGCAGTAAAGCCGGTTGACAAAACCCGGCTCGACAGCCTTACTTCCAGGGGAAATCCTTATGTGCACAACAGGTCCAGCGTTATGACCGAAAATGGGAACTACCTCTATCTTTACTGCCAGTTCGGGGAGCTTAAGGATGCATGGAACCTGAGAAGCAAAATACCCTTCGACAGCAATGGCGTCAACGGCGAAAAAATCACATTTACACTTATCCGTTTTCTTACCTCTAAAAACCTCCGAAAAGATGCCGGTGGGGTGAATGCCCTGAGCCCCGAAGAGATCCTGGCTATCGAAAGAGGGGTGCCCAATTATCTTTTCCTCGACCAGTTCAGCATGCGCTCAAGGATATATGAACTGCTCTGGGGATATGAAATGTACAAACGAACAGGCGATCCTACCGGTTATACCCTGATGCAAAGAATAGAATTCTGGAAAGCTTCATTCGGAATTATAAGCACACACTGGCTCACCGGGGTGGGAACAGGCGACATGAATGAGGCTTTCCAGCAGCAGTATGTAAAAATGAATTCCAAGCTGCCTCCCGACCAGAGATGGAGATCGCATAACCAGTTCCTTTCAATTTTTGTCGGGTTCGGTGTTTTTGGATTTGTCTGGTTCCTGATAGCATTGTTTTATCCTGCATGGAGGCTGAGAGGGTTTACCGACTATTTTTTCCTGGTATTTATGATCATAGCGACCCTGTCGATGCTTACCGAAGACACCCTGGAATCCCAGATGGGTGTTACCTTCTTTACATTTTTCTACTGTTTCTTCCTGTTCGGAAGGAAAGAGTATGACCGGATCTGATCCGAAGTAATTTCTCAGGGAAAAAATATTGCGAGTTTGAAACCCGCAAAATGCAGGCCCAGCTTATAATTGACCGTACTGGATACCGGCGGGATGGAGTCATTCTTCTGATAAATATTCTGGTAACTGGTGTTCAGTGCCTGGTATTTGTAAAAGATCTCGTAACCGAACTTAATGCTTTTTGAAACTTTCATTTTATAGCCCACACCTATCATCAGGGCAAATGCCCCCTTGCCTTCGGCAACGGATGAACGGTCATACTCGCCTCCTCCGTGCGAATACCTCGTGCCTATTCCGTAACCAAGGTAAATATTAGCAAAGAAAGTATTGTCAGTCCTTTTGAAATTGTATCCCAGGTAACCGTAAACCGGCCAGAACAGTCCATATCTCCACTTCTCCACACCCACACTTACACCAAGCAGCCAGCGGTTGTTGTACATAACCCCATTGACCGTTTGCAGTGTGGCGACGATCTCATCGTTTTTCAATTTGTAGGTCACTCCATTATATATATTGTTGGGGTAGGACCCTATCCCGAACGATACCCCCAGCTCGGTTTTATTAAAGTATTTTAATGTGTTAGAGGCCGTATCTCTTTCCTGGCAGTGACCGTTTAGAAAAGGAACAAGAAAAGCAGTAATCAGTAGGCCGACAACCGGGTTTTTAAACATAGGGATCCAATTATTCCATAAAGGTAAAACAAAAAATAATTAACTTGCCTGACCTTATGAAAATTTGATCTTACTGGTTTATGCCGGAACATTTATCGAAATGGTTTTTCATAGTCAATCCTAATGCAGGAAGCAGGAAGGGAGTCCGTGACTGGCCAAAAATTTACAGGCTCATCAGGGAGTCGGGCATCCCTTATGAGACCGTCCTTACAACCCACCGCGGACATGCAATCGATCTCAGCACTGAGTGTATAAAAAATGGTTACCGGCGGATCGCCGTTGTAGGAGGTGACGGAACCCTGAATGAAGTCCTGAACGGTGTTTTCAACCAGCAGGCTGTAGATCCGAAGGAGATTCTGTTAGGGATGATACCTGTCGGAACCGGAAACGACTGGTGCAGGTCGTTCAATATCCCGTTTGATTATAAAAAAGCCCTGGAAGTCCTCAGGCAGGAAAAAACCTTTATACAGGATGTTGGCAAGGTAATCCATTATCATCATGACATACCTGAAACCCGGTATTTCATGAATGTAGCAGGACTGGGTTATGATGCCCTGGTTGCAAAAAAGACGAATATTTTAAAGGAAAAAGGGAGGGGCGGCTCATTTACATATTTTTACTTTGTGTTTGCCAGCCTTTTTCAATATAGTTTCATGGAAGCTGTAATTGAAGTTGACGGGGAGATGGTTTTCAAAGGGGAGATATTCTCGATGAATGTGGGGATATGCAAATTTAACGGAGGGGGTATGAAACAAGTGCCGTTTGCCATCCCGGATGACGGGCTCCTCGATGTAACCCTGATCAAAAAAGCTCCGAAATACGTCGTGATCCAGCATGCCCGTAAACTCTATGACGGCTCTCTCGTTGATTTGCCCATAGTCAAAACATTCAGGGGAAAACAAATCAGGATACGTTCAACGGGAAGTATCTACCTGGAAGCCGATGGGGAGTCGCTTGGGCATACCCCGTTTACATTTGACATTATCCCACTGGGAATAAGGACTGTCGTAAGCTAGATCTCAGGCATTGACGGGGTCGACCCAGTCATTATTTTCTTTGATCAGTTTTATCAGTTCCTCGACGGCATTATCCTCCGGGATGTTCTTCCTTACCAGATCCTGGCTTTTGTAGAGCATGACTTTACCTTTGGCACCACCCACATAGCCATAGTCAGCATCTGCCATTTCGCCGGGACCATTCACAATACATCCCATGACCGCGATCTTCAGGCCTTTAAGATGTCCTGTAGCGGCCTTAACATCTTCCACTGCTTCCTGGATATTAAACAAAGTTCTGGCACAGGAAGGGCAGGAAATGAACTCGGTACGTGTGATCCTTACCCCTGTTGCCTGAAGAATGCCGTAAGCTACAGGTATTTCAAACTCCGGATCTTCAGTTATTGAAACCCTGATAGTATCTCCAATGCCATCGGCGAGGAGGCTTCCAATACCAATAGCCGATTTCAGACGCCCGTCTTCACCGGTTCCAGCTTCAGTTACACCAAGGTGAACAGGGTAATCCATACCTGCCGATTTCAATTTTTTAACGAGCAGGCGGTTGGACTGTATCATAACTCTTGTGTTGCTGGCTTTAAGTGAAAGGACCAGATTACTGAAGCCGTGAAAATCACAAATCCTTGCAAATTCGAGAGCCGATTCAACCATCCCTTCAGGAGTGTCGCCAAACCTTGTTTTGATACGCTCGGATAAGGAACCGTGGTTGACACCTATTCTCAACGCAGTACCGTTTTCCCTGCAGATCTTGAGCAAAGGAGATATCCTTTCCGAAATAATCGCTAATTCCCTGGTATAATTGTTATCATCCATCCAGTAACCCGAATCGGCCTGCCTTCCTTTTTTCCCTGTATAATTCCCTGGGTTTATTCTGACTTTCTCAACGATACGGGCGGCGAGTTCTGCAATGGCGGGATTGAAATGTACATCGGCTATCAGGGGAGTATCAAACCCTTCTTTCTTAAGTAATTTCCTTATGTTTTTCAGATTCTCAGCTTCCTTAATCCCGGGAACTGCTATGCGTACATACTCGCATCCTGCGGTTATCATCCTCACACACTGTGCCAGCGTTGAAGTAGTGTCAAGCGTATCTGTATTGGTCATGGACTGTACCCTGATGGGGTAGTTGCCTCCCATTGGAATCCCTCCAATGTCAATGACCCGGGTCTTAAACCTACTGTATTTTGATACCGACATGATACAAAAGTAATGAATTTATTTAGCGATACAATTTGCAAAAGCTGTATTGACTGTGATGAGCGAAGTATAATGCACAAGCTGCCTTGGCTTCAAGGAGCGAACCTGGGGAAAGATTCTAACTTGGGGAATGCTAATGTAAGCAACGCAGAAGGCGCAGCAGCGTTGCATTTATACGAGCGACAGTCGCAGACGCGATGTAAGGTTGCGAGCGGAGTAACTATTTCAGCCCTTTCACCCTAGCTTTCCCGGCAACAAAATCTTTCAGATAATACGGTTCGAAATAAGCAAGGTTTTCAAAAGATCCAAGCCTGAATTTTTCAAGAGCCAGGGGATATAAAAAACGGGCGGATAACCTGAAATCATCAATGAAGACGGCATTCTTCAGTGGCCCTAAAAGAGGTTTGCATTTTTCAGCACCTTCTCCGCCAAAAATTACAGTCCCGGAATTGAGAAGATCGGCAAATGATTCCCCGCTTATGATTTCGGCAGAAACAGGGTGTATCTCAGCCAGGTTTCTGTCGTAGACCGCAGTGTAGACCTCCATTCTTCTTGCATCAAGCATGGGACAGAGCAGGAAAGAGCCTTCAATGTTATTCAGTTCACGCATCCCGAGTGCAAGGGCTTTCAAAGTGGGGATTGCGATCATGGGTTTGCTCAGGGCGTAGCAAAAGCCTTTGGCTGCCGCGACCCCAATCCTTAATCCCGTGTAGGAGCCCGGGCCCATGCTCACTGCTATTGCATCCAGTTCAGGTAAGGTTAAACCGGCATCCCGCAGCGCGCGATCGACCTGGGATGTAAGCTGGGAGGAATGGGCATTTTTTTGATCCGATTCATGACAGCTGAGTATAATGCCATCTTTGCCAACGGCAACGGAACAAACACCCGAGGAGGTTTCAAGACAAAGGACAGAGCCCATAGTCTATTTTTCCTTTTCAAAAAGATCTTTCTTGTCGACCTTCTTCACCTTATCCCCGTCCTTGAGGGTTTTCGAGACAAGGGAATAAGGTGCAACGATAACTTCATCACCTTCCTTAAGGCCTGTAATTATCTGGATGTTGGTATTGTCCTGGATGCCGGTTTTCACATCAACTTTTTTGGCTGTGCCGTCGGTAAACTTAAATACACATTCCTTGACCTCATCCGTTTTTTTCTTAGAACTAACGATAATTGTTTTGTCCTCTCCGTTATCCTGGGTCTTTCGGGTCTTCTCATTCATTTTATCAAGACTGTCCTTGGCCACTCTTGTTGTCACGGCCTGGATAGGAACGGAAAGCACGTTGACAGCCGTTTCAGTCTGTATTTCCACGGTACATGACATACCCGGCCTGAAAGGAGAAAAATCAGGCCTTGCGGGGTCAAGCAGGTCCTGGTAAGCTTCTTTAAGAAGATGGATCTTCACGTTGAAATTGGTGACCTGGTCAACACTTACACCCGTGGTATTTGCTGAAGTGGCTATTTCGGTAACTATACCCTTGAATTTCCTGTTCAGGTATGCATCAACTTCAATAAGGGCAGTATCGCCCATCCTCACCCTTACGATATCGTTTTCGTTTACTTCCACCAAAGCCTGCATTTCGTTCAGGTTGGCAATTCTCATTATCTCGGTACCGCTTGAAAACTGGGATGCGCCGGTAACGCGCTCGCCTTTTAATACACTAAGTTTTGAAACTGTTCCGTCATTCGGGGCGAAAATCGCTGTGCGGGTCAGGTCCTCCTTTGACCTTTTCAATCCAGCCTCTGAATTTTTCACCATGAATTCCGATGCATTGAGGTCCTGCTCCCCTGCAGCTACCTGTGCCTGTGATACCTGGAAAGAAGCTTTGGACTGGTCATATTCGGCTTTGGAAATTACATTCTGCTGGTAAAGTTTTTCCTGGCGCTCAAAGGTCAGCCTGGCATTTTCAAATGTAGCTTTTGATTGGGCAAGCCTTGCCTTGGAGTTAGCCAGGTTGGCTTTCTGCGTATTCACTGAAGCTTCGCTCTGATCAAAAGCGGAAATATAGATTTGGGGGTCAATCTTGGCCAGAAGGTCGCCTTTATTCACCTGTTCGCCTTCTTTGACAGTAAGTTCCACCACCTCTCCCGAGATATACGGACTGATTTTAATGTCTTTTTCGGGCTGTATCTTTCCGTTTGAAGATACAGTTTGGATTATAGTACGTTTGATCACTTTTTCGGTAGAGACCTTCTGGGCATCATTGCCTTTTCCTTTGATTATTGCGAAAATTACAATAACCGCTACAACGGCAACCGCTGCGATGATGATCCATAATTTTTTCCTGGATTTTACTGAGCTCATGCAAAGAGTATTTTACTTATTAAACTGATACTATTTCTGCTGGATTCGAATCGGATTGCCCGCATAGAAATCCAGAATTGTGGTTTTGAAGATAAAATCATATTTTGCCTGCAGCAGGTCAGACTGGGCTTTTGTAAGGTCCTTTTTGCTGTTGTTATAATCAAAGGATGTCATCAGCCCCACATCGAATTTCTGCTGGGTATATTTGAAGGATTCAGTTTGGGCGTTAACCCGTTCAAGGGATGAATTGTATTTCTGAAGCGAAGCAACCGCATCGGCGTAAGACTGTTCAATAAGTTTGCGAAGTGACCTTTTTTGAATATCCAGGTCGAGTTCGGCCTGGTTTTTCGCTATTTTGGCCTGGGTAATATTGGTTCGGCCCTGCCAGCCATTAAAGATAGGGATGCTCAGGTTGAAGCCAACGCTCTGGTTGTTGTTTGTTTTAAGCTGGTCGCCAAAGGATTTGACACGGGTAGCATAATTCATCTGGTATCCAATAACAGTATCATGTGAAAGCTGGGTGATACCCATTTTATAGCTGGAAATAGTCGGATTAATATTAGGGTCGATCTCCTTGGCTGCACCTGAATATCCCGTTCCCCAGGACCCGCTCACCGAAAGTGTGGGAGTTATGATCCCCCTGGCGATAGCAAGGCGTTTCTGTGCTGCATCAACCCTCAGCTCGGCGGCCCTGATCTCGGGCCTTGTTTTCAGTGAACGTTCATAAATAATCTCTGGTGTAACAGGCTGCTTTGGTGCCTCAACTGCTTTAAGATTCGGTTTTTCAATATTGAAGTCCCTGCTTACGGGAATATCGATCAGTTGTTGAAGCGACAGATAAGATATGTACAGCTGGTTTGAGGCCTGTACCTGTGTGAGTTCCTCTGCCGCCCTCTGGGCCTGTATATTCAGGAGGTCACCTTTCGCCGATGAACCGGCATCCACCATCTTCTGCATACGGTCGACCTGCAATTTGGTTATCCTGAGCTGTTCGTTAGCTACTTCCAGGAGTTCGGTATTAAAGAGGATGTCAAGATAATATCCTGCCACTGAAAGAGAAATATTGTTCTTGATAACATCCAGGTCATACTGGCTGGCCAGCACCATGATCTTATATTGTTTTACAGTGTTTAGCTTCTGCAGGCCGTTAAAAAGCACCATGCTGCTGGAGAGATAGAAATTGTTTGAGCGTACGGTAGTAGTTGCAAACGTATTAGTATACTGGTCAATGGTTTGACCGAAATTCCAGTAATTTGAACCATTTGCATTCAGATTCGGAAGCATGCTGACTGCACTCTGGGTCAGGTTTGCTTTATTGGACTCCACCGACTGGATCTGCTTCTGGATATCCAGGTTGTTTTCAAGGGCATAGTTGATGCAATCCTCCAGAGTCCAGATTTTTTGTGACCTGGCCTCGAAAGTAGTAAGCAAAAGGGCTGCAAGAATAACAAGGCCAGAAATAAAGAATTTTTTTACCCGCATTACGTTTGATTTTTTATAGTGTTTAGCAAGGAATGGGAACCTCAAAATTAGTCAATTTCCCGTGAATGGTACATTAAGACGTGTAATTGAGCTAAAGGTTACAGAAATGGCTTGCGTCCCGCAAAAAAATCCTTAATTTTGCAGCAACGTTAAAAATCCCTATTATTGTTATGGGATTCAATACGATACTTGAATCAGGATTATTGGATTTTCCACTTTAAAATTGACGGATATGCGTAAAAGTTTTTTTATGGTGCTCAGTGCCATTACATTTTCCTGGCTGATGCTGTTTTCCGGGTGCAGTTCCAAGAACCCATCTACCGGTACACTGACCGTTATTGTATATGATTACATGACAAATACTGTCGTCCCGAATGAACTGGTTTACCTGGCCACGAGTTACCAGAACCTGAGAAATCATGTCTGGATAAATTCACTTTATACAGATGCCAACGGCAGGGTATATTTTCATGACCTGACGCCGATCATTACCTATTATGATACCGAGCACTGGGAAAATTACGGGGCAACACAAGTTTATGCCGGCATTGATGAAACGGCCATCCTGTATGTAAATAACCCCCTCGTTTCCAAAAAATAGCTCTTTTACATCAGAAAAATTCTTATCATTGCAGCCTTGATTTCTATCCTAAAAATGAGAAGACATTTCCAGTCATTTGCAAGGTTCTCTTACAGGACTGTTATCCTTATTTCCCTGTTTTTCTTTTTTCATGGAATTACTTCATTTGCTTCTGCCAGGGAGAATGTAAACCTGGTTCCGGCCAGCGACAGCGCTTCCGCGAAAGAATCTAAAGAGAAAAAAGCCGAAGTTTTTAATGCAGGTGATATGATTATGGAACATGTGGTCGATAATCATGA
Source organism: Bacteroidota bacterium (assembly GCA_026391755.1). Taxonomy (GTDB): domain Bacteria; phylum Bacteroidota; class Bacteroidia; order Bacteroidales; family FEN-979; genus CAIRDP01. The sequence goes on along the minus strand of JAPLDN010000346.1, from coordinate 28,307 downwards.
ATGGCATATTCTGGAGATCGGTCATTTTAAGCTTATGATCCCTTTGCCTGTGATCCTGTATTACGATGGAAAGCTTTATTCCTTTTGTTCATCAAGGTTTCATAATGAAGAACGTTCCTACAACGGCTTCAGCCTTCCCGAAGAGGGCCCCGGGAAAGGCAAAATCGTCAGGACAGCTGCTGTACCGGGAGGTCCTAAAGTTTATGATTTTTCGATTACCAAGACAGTACTTGCCATATTTATCAGCGCCTTCATCATGCTGTTCGTATTTATTTCGGTGGCAAGGGCTTACAAGCGTAACCTGAACAAGGCGCCTAAAGGAATGCAATCAATGCTTGAACCCCTGATCATTTTTGTTCGTGACGACATTGCAAAAAGTTCAATTGGGGAGAAGAAGTATGAAAAATATATGCCATACCTGCTCACTATCTTTTTCTTCATTTTCCTGAATAATATTCTCGGGATTATCCCGATTTTCCCGGGAGGGGCGAATGTAACGGGGAATATTGCCGTGACTATGGTAATGGCTGTGTTCACTTTCATACTTACTATGGTTAACGGGAATAAACATTACTGGGTGGATATTGTGAATACCCCGGGGGTTCCCTGGTGGCTTAAACTTCCGATTCCGCTGATGCCGATCGTCGAGATCATAGGTGTTATAACAAAACCTTTTGTCCTCATGGTCCGACTCTTTGCCAATATGGCTGCAGGCCACATCATTGCCCTTGGATTTGTGAGCCTGATCTTCATTTTCGGTGCGATGAACGTTGTTTTGGGTTATGGGGTGTCGGTAGGGGCAGTAGCTTTTATGATCTTCATGAACCTCCTGGAACTGCTGGTTGCTTTCATCCAGGCTTATGTATTCACGCTCTTGTCGGCCCTGTATTTCGGTTTGGCAACAATTGAGCCGGAACACCATTAAAATGATTTACGATTTACGAAAACCTAGTAGTAACCCTTAATACAAACATCATGACTCTTTTAGCAATTATTCTTCAGGTCGCAGCCAGTTTGGCTCCGATCGCAAAGATGGGAGCGGGTTTGGGCGCAGGGATCGCAGTTATCGGTGCCGGTATCGGTATCGGTAAAATCGGTGGCAGCGCTCTCGAATCCATTGCCCGCCAGCCGGAAGCAGTAGGCGATATCAGGTCAAACATGATCATCGCCGCAGCTCTCGTCGAAGGAGTAGCATTTTTTGCTATCGTCGTTTGCCTGCTTATCCTTTTCATTTAGAGCAAACGGCAGGAACTCTGCTGCAGGACGGTTGGTCCTGCAGCAGAGTTCCTCAATTAAACAAAAAAACACAAAGAATATGGAACTGATTACCCCCGGATTGGGCCTGATTTTCTGGATGACCCTGGTCTTCCTGGCCCTGCTTTTCCTGCTGAAGAAGTTTGCCTGGCTGCCTATTCTCAAGATGTTGAAAGACAGGGAAGACGCGATCACCGACGCGTTGTCATCCGCCGACAAGGCGAAAGAGGAAATGAAACAGATGCAATTCAGCAATGAACAGTTGCTGGCAGAAGCCAAGAATGACAGGGACAGCATCCTTAACGAGGCAAGAAAAATCAAGGAAAAGATCATAGAGGAAGCCCGTGTTAAAGCCAGCGAAGAAGCCGGTAATATCATGGCCAGTGCTCTGGAGAATATAAGGAATGAAAAAATGGCTGCTCTTACCGAGCTGAAAAACGAAGTGGGAGATCTTTCTCTGGACATTGCAACCAAAATACTCCAGAGGGAATTGTCTGATCCGAAGAAGCAGGAAGAATTTGCACTCCAGCTCCTGAAAGAAATAAAGCTAAACTAAGAATACGGAGATGAACGTTACCCTGATCGCCGAACGTTATGCCAAAGCCCTGTTCGACATGGCTTTGGAGCAAAAAGTACTGGAGGAAGTGAGCAAAGACATGATCCGTCTTGCAGGCCTTATAAGGGAAAGCAGGCAATTAAAACTTTTCCTCAGGGCTCCTATCATTAACCCGGGGAAGAAGCGCAGCGCTATGGATGAGATCCTTAAAGGGTTCAATCCCGTTACCGTTGCCTTTATCAACCTTTTGATAAAAAAAAGGAGGGAGCCGGTAGTACCCGAGATAGTCATTCAGTTCATCGAGCAGTATAACCAGTATAAAAATATTATCGTTCTCAGGGTAAAAACGGCCGTTCCGCTTAACGCAGCCTTACGTTCACAGATGAATGCAGTGATGGCCGGCTATACCAAAGCCAATATTGAGATCATTGAAGAAGTCGATGAAGCTGTGATTGGTGGTTTTGTTTTAAGCTGGGAAGACAAACAATATGATGCCAGCATCCGCAAGCAGATTGAAAAAATGAGAAAAGGCCTGGCAAGAATTAATTTATACGTAAAAGGAATAGAACATGGCAGACATTAAACCCGCTGAAGTCACCGCGATCCTACGCAAGGAACTTGCAGGGTACGAGAATGTGACCGAACTTGAAGAAATTGGTACCGTGCTGACACTGGGCGACGGGATCGCCCGAATTTACGGAATGAACAATGTAGGTTCAGGGGAACTGATAGAGTTTGAAAAGAACGGCGTAATGGGTATAGCCCTTAACCTTGAAGAAGATAACGTTGGTGCCGTTATCCTTGGCGAATACTCCGATATCAAGGAAGGGGACAAAGTGAAACGTACCCGCAGGATTGCTTCCATTGATGTGGGGGAAGGATTGCTTGGACGTGTAATTAATACTTTAGGGCACCCAATCGATGGGAAAGGTGCAATTAAAGGTGAACTCTACCAGATGCCGCTGGAGCGCAAGGCGCCGGGAGTTATTTTCCGCCAGCCTGTGAACCAGCCGCTTCAAACCGGCTTAAAGGCAATTGATGCCATGATCCCTATCGGACGAGGCCAGCGTGAACTTATCATTGGCGACCGCCAGACTGGTAAAACAGCTATTGCCATCGACACCATCATCAACCAAAAACATTTTTACGAAAAAGGCGAACCTGTTTTTTGCATTTATGTGGCTGTAGGTCAGAAGGGTTCCACCGTTGCAAACATTGTTAAGACACTTGAAGACAAAGGTGCACTGGCGTATACTGTCATCGTTACAGCAACCGCTTCAGACCCTGCTGCCATGCAGTTTTATGCTCCTTTCGCCGGTGCGGCCATTGGGGAATTTTTCAGGGATACCGGACGTCCCGCGCTGGTAATCTATGATGACTTGTCGAAACAGGCAGTTTCATACCGCGAAGTGTCCCTTCTTCTAAGGCGCCCTCCCGGACGTGAAGCATATCCCGGAGATGTGTTTTACCTGCATTCAAGATTACTTGAACGTGCCGCAAGAGTGATCTCTTCGGATGAAATCGCAAAGCAGATGAACGATCTTCCCGATTCGATCAGGCATCTTGTTAAAGGAGGGGGTTCTCTTACTGCTCTTCCAATTATTGAAACTCAGGCAGGCGACGTCTCTGCCTACATTCCAACAAATGTGATTTCCATAACCGACGGACAGATTTTTCTCGAGACCGGTTTATTCAATGCGGGGATCAGGCCCGCCATCAACGTTGGTATCTCGGTTTCCCGGGTGGGTGGGAACGCACAGATCAAATCAATGAAGAAGATAGCAGGGACACTGAAACTTGACCAGGCTGAGTTCCGCGAACTTGAGGCATTTGCCAAATTCGGTTCCGATCTGGATCCTGCCACCAAACAGGTTATTGAAAAAGGAACACGTAACGTGGAAATCCTGAAACAGGCACAGTACTCTCCAATGCATGTAAGCCAGCAGGTCGCGATTATTTATTGCGGCACAAAAAACCTTCTGAAAAATATTCCTGCAAGGAGTGTATCAAATTTTGAAGTCGAGTTCCTGCATTATATGGAAACCGTGCATAAAGAAGTTCTCAATAATCTGGGAAAAGGCCTTCTGCTCGATGAAGATTTGAAGGTTCTGGAACAGGCCGCGAAGGACATTTCAAAAAAATACGAAGAAAAGAAATAAGGAAAGCTCATGGCAGGACTTAAGGAAGTCAGAATACGTATTGCATCGGTAAAGTCAACCCAGCAGATCACTTCTGCCATGAAAATGGTAGCGGCATCTAAGCTGAGAAAGGCCCAGAATTCCATTATCAAACTCAGGCCCTATGCTGCAAAACTTAGGGAACTTTTGCAAAACCTGAGCGCAAGTATTGGGGATTCGGGAGAGAGTATTTATTCTGAACAAAGGACGCCCGAAAAAATCCTGGTTATTGTGATCTCTTCAAACAGGGGTCTCTGCGGCGCGTTCAATTCTAATATAATGAAGGCTACCCTGGCCCTGATTCGAGAAAAATATCAGGCCCAGTTCGATTATGGCAATGTAAACCTTATTACTATAGGAAAAAGGGCCACGGAATATTTCACAAAGCGCAACTTTCAAGTGATCGGCCATCACGATGAATTCTTTGACAATCTCACATTTGCCAACATCTCTCCGTTTGCCGAATACCTGATGCAATCCTTTGTTAAGAAGGAATTTGACCGTATTGAAATTGTTTACAACCAATTCAAAAATGCCGCTGTCCAAAAGCTGGTCAACGAGCAGTTTCTTCCTGTAGTTCAGGATGTCATACCCGGACAAACAATGAAAAACCAGGTATCGGCCGATTATATTTTTGAACCGGATAAGGAAACCGTTGTCAGGGAACTTATTCCCAAAACCCTGCGCATACAGGTTTTCAAAGCAGTCCTGGACTCCTTCGCAGCCGAGATGGGCGCCAGGATGACTGCCATGCAGCAGGCAACCGACAATGCAAGAGAACTGCTGAAAAATCTCAACATCACTTACAACAAGGCAAGGCAGAACCAGATCACGAACGAACTTATCGAGATCGTGTCGGGGGCAGAAGCTTTGAAGGGTTAATTTTAATTGTACAATGTACAATGTTCAAATGGAGGACTTATTATGATCACAAAGAACGTTGAAAAGGCGCTGAACGATCAGATTAAAAGAGAAGAAAATTCTTCCCGGCTATACCTGGCAATGGCATCCTGGGCTGAACGTGCCGGTTACCCCGGCGCTGCCGACTGGCTGTATGCCCAGACTGAAGAGGAACGCCTGCATATGCTCAAGCTGGTTCATTATCTGAACGACCGGGGCGGAAACGCCGTTATACCTGCTCTTGAAGCACCTAAAGCAAGCTTCAAATCCCTTCTGGATGTGTTCAGGAACGTACTGAAGCACGAGGAATTTATTTCCGCATCCATCAACGAACTTTATGCCATCTGCGTAAAAGAAAAAGACTTCACTACGGCAAACTACCTGCAATGGTACATTACCGAACAGGTGGAAGAAGAAAGTACGGTGCGCAGCATTCTGGACCAGATAAAACTGGCCGGGACAGAGCAGGGCGGACTTTTCCTTATGGATAAAGAATTCGGTACCCGTGCTTTAGTAAAACGCACTGCATTAGCTGCAGCAGGCGGGATGACCCAGGCGAAGTAAGAGCCTATTCCAACAATTTCAATAATCGGTTATACCAGGAACGACCGTATTTCCTGATCAGCGCCTTGTCAAGGAAACGGTACAGCGGAAGTTTTTCCTTATATCCTTTTTCCAGGGCTTTTTTGCAGATGGGCCACTTATGGTAGTTCAAAGCCTCGTCTTCACTCGAAAGTTTCTTGATCCGTATTGGATAGAGATGACAGGAAACAGGTTTTGGAAAAGGGATAGCGTTCTCCTGGAATGCTTTTTCAATCGCGCATCGGGCGATGCCGGTTTCGTAATAAACGAAAGCACATTCCCTGTCATTGACCAGGGGAGTCACGAAATTCCCTTCAACATCATAATCAAAAACTCCATTGGTTTTAATGGTTAATTGTCCGCCGGGAACCATGTAAGGAAAAATATTTTCGAGATAGTCTTCCAGAAGCGCGATCTCCTCCTCCTCAAGAGGGGCCCCGGCATCTCCTTCCACGCAGCAGGCGCCTTTGCATTGTTCAAGGTCACAACAGAACAAGCTGTCGCGGATGTCGTCGGAAATTATGGTATTATCGAGATGGATCATTCATGATTTGATATCAGATATCAGGGGGCTAAAATAGCCACAATTCTCAGGGGTGAGCCGCTTCCTCCTTTGATTTTCATAGGAAGGGCAACGATATAGGCTCCTGCAGCCGGCAGTTGGCTGAGGTTACAAAGATTTTCATACATGGTAAGACCCGCAGCGGTGAGTATGCGGTGAGTCTGAAAATCTTTTGACTGTCCGAAATCAATGCTGGGCGTATCAAGGCCGATCGCATTAACCTTACGATTTGTTGTGATCCAGGTTGATGCTTCGGTTGAAAGACCGGGGAAATGAAGTTCTGCCACCCCTTCCGGGCCTTTTTTAAGGGTGCCTGTATACCTGAGGTGGTCATTCCAGTATTTTTCATAACCAGTGTATAAAAGAATGATCGCACCCTGGGGGATACTGCCATGCTGATGCTCCCAGTTATTCACATCATCGGCGGTGATGAGGTAGTCCCTGTTTGTTGAACATTTTTCGCTGATATCTATAACAACAGCCGGGCCATGCAATTGAGTTACCGGAACTTTTTCAATGGAATTCCCGCCCTGGTGAAAATGGATAGGAGCGTCGAAATGGGTCCCTCCATGCTCTTCAGCTGCATACTTGAACGACGAATAATAATATCCCTTATCAGTCAGTCCGCAAAAAACGGTATCATGCCTGAAATTAACATCGGTAGGCCAGTAAACTGTGGTGGAATCAAAATCATGGGTCAGGTCGATCCAGCGGGCCTCCTGAAGTTGGCTGGTAAGGTCCGGCCCGCTGCATGCAAAACACAGCATGCAAAACAATGCAATAATTGCTTTTTTCATACAATGAAAACTTGATAAAATTCAAAATTAGTTTATTTTTTCACAATGATGATCCCTCTGGTGATCATATCGTGTGCAAGAAACATGATTAAAGTACCTTCCTCATTCCCGGACTTGAATTTATTCTGTTATTTTGCGGAGGTATTTACAATAACAATCTCTGATATGTTCAAAACAAACGAATATTTTGAAGGAAAGGTAAAATCCATAGCCTTTACAACTCCTGATGGGCCGGCAACAATTGGAGTCATGGCCGCCGGGGAATATGAATTCGGGACTTCCACAGTTGAATACATGACCGTGACATCAGGCAATATGATGGTTAAACTTCCGGGTGAAACTGATTGGAAGGTCTTTAAACCCTTCGACACCTTTGTAGTTCCGAAGGATTCAAAATTCAATCTCAGGATTAATTCCGACTCGGCTTACCTCTGCCTTTACTGTTGATCTAAAATCAGCCGTTGATAAATCTCAACTCCCCTAATGATATATTACGGAAGTTATTGTGTATTGTCTTGTGAATAAGAGCAATACTATTTATTTACATAGTTTCATCTTTGCTATTGGTTAGGTTAAGTCAGATAAATTTTTAATTTTGCGCCCAGATCTGTTAACAAGTTAACATTATGAGTGCTGAAAGCCTGATTCTATTTTTCATAGTCGGGGCATTTTTAGTTGGTATCGCCCTGCTATTTTCGAGTTTAGTCCCGCCTACATCAACAAATCCACAGAAAGCAGAAGCTTACGAGTGCGGAATCCCCACCGAAGGAATTACCTGGTTGCAGTTTAATGTCGGGTATTATCTTTTTGCGATAATTTTTCTGGTATTCGATGTGGAAACTGTCTTTATTTTTCCCTGGGCTGTCATGATGAAAACCCTTGGGATGAAAGCCTTTATAGAGATCGTAATTTTCTTTTTTGTTTTGGGTATCGGACTTCTTTATGCATGGAAGAAAGGAGCTTTGAAATGGGAATAAAAAGCATGAAGGAAAAGGATTTCCGTGATAACGAAACCCTTGATTTATTCAAAAGGACTGGCGGAAATTTTTTGATGACTTCCATAGATGCGGTCATTGACTGGGGGCGTTCCAATTCGGTATGGCCCCTGACGTTCGCAACCAGCTGTTGCGGGATTGAGATGATGGCTACCGGTGCATCCCGTCATGACTTTGCCCGGTTCGGGATAGAAGTATACCGTGCCAGTCCCCGTCAGGCCGACGTGATCGTTGTTGCAGGAACCATTGTAAACAAAATGGCCCCGGTCCTTAAGCGCCTGTACGACCAGATGTCGGAACCCAGGTATGTCATCGCAATGGGTGCGTGTGCAGTCTCCGGCGGACCGTTTTATTATAATTCCTACCATGTCGTTAGGGGTGTAGATCATGTAATCCCTGTGGATGTATATATCCCGGGCTGTCCTCCCCGTCCGGAAGCACTGCTATACGGGATCATGCAACTACAGAGAAAAATTAAACTGGAATCCATCACTCGCCCCGAGCAAACCATGATCTTAGGAAAACAATAACTCACCATCTCAATATATCACCATTTGATATTTATGGATAACGAAACCTTAAAAGCCAGGATCCTTGAGATTGTGCCTGAGGCACAGCAGGAGGAAAACAAACAGTTCCTGACGCTGTTGCTGCCTGCAGCCAAACTGCATGATCTGGCACTTAAACTTAAAAACAGCCCGGAGCTCGCCTTCGATTTCCTGTTTTGCCTCAGCGGGGTTGACTACATAAAGCAGCTTGCAGTGGTTTATCACCTGAGATCCACACAGCATAAGCATGCGTTAGTCATCAAAGTTAAAACTGACGACAGGGTAAATCCGAACTTCGACACGGTTTGCGATATCTGGCGCACCGCCGAATTTCATGAGCGTGAAATTTATGACATGTTCGGCATAAGGTTTAACAACCATCCCGATATGCGCCGGATCTTCCTTGAGGAAGACTGGAAAGGCTACCCCCTCCGTAAGGATTATATTGATGAAGTAAACATCGTTGAATTCTAGTCTATGAAAGAGATAATAAACCTGCCGGTCAGCAATATAGAGGAGGAGGAATACCATATCAACATGGGTCCCCAGCATCCCTCCACTCACGGGGTTCTGCGGCTGCTTGTTTCCCTCCAGGGCGAGATGGTCAGAAGTCTTAAACCGCATTGCGGCTATATCCATCGCGGCATTGAGAAGATGTGTGAAAAAGACACTTATCCCCAGGTCATTCACCTTACCGACAGGATAGATTACCTTTCGGCCCACATCAACAATCATGCTGTTTGCCTGCTTGTTGAGAAAGCCCTGGAAGTTGATGTACCCGAGCGTGTAAGGTATATCCGTACCATCATGGATGAGCTGGCCAGGATACAATCCCACCAGCTCTGGTGGTCGAGTTTTGGGATGGACCTTGGAGGACTCACCTGTTTCTTCTATGGCCTCCGTGACCGTGAAATGATCCTTGATATATGGGAAGAAACGACAGGAAGCAGGTTCCTTCAGAGTTATAACTGTCCCGGTGGCGTGATGCAGGATATTCATCCGAATTTCCAGAAGAAAGTCCATGCATTCCTTAAAACCTTCAAGAAAAAAATTAAGGATTATGACCGCATCCTTTCGGGTAACGTAATTTTCGAGAATCGCAGCCAGGGAGTCGGTATTCTTTCAAAAGAAGATGCTATCAGTTACGGGGTCACAGGTCCTTCGGGACGCGGATCGGGATGGTCATGTGATGTTCGAAAGACAGAGCCATACAGCATGTACGGCAAAGTCCAGTTCAACGAAGTACTCCGTTACGAATGCGATACCTATTCAAGGTATATGGTCCGTATGCAGGAAATGCATGAATCCATGAACATCATTGAACAGCTTATCGATAACATTCCCGAGGGGGAACACTCAGCCAAGATGAAAGCTGTAATAAAACTGCCTGCCGGTGAATATTTTCAGAGGGTCGAATCGGCCAGGGGCGAACTTGGCCTTTTTGTTGTGAGTGACGGTAATAAAACCCCGTACAGGATGAAATTCCGCACCCCGAGTTTCTCCAACCTGAGTGTACTTGATCATATCAGCCGCGGTATGAAAATTGCAGACCTCGTTGCCATCGGCGCATCTCTCGACTTAGTAATTCCGGATATTGACAGATAAAAACAAGGTAGTATGACCTTTAATATTTACGATTTTACATCGTTTAACAGGTGGATCGACGAGGGGCTGAACAGCTTCATGTCGCCTACTTGGGCGCTGATTACCGAGATGGCTATCATCGGGATAGTCTTCCTGCTTTTCTATGCAGTTGTCGGTCTCTTCCTGGTTTATGCCGAACGAAAGGTTTGCGCTTTCATGCAGAACCGTGTCGGGCCAAACCGGGTGGGACCTTACGGCATCTTCCAGACCATTGCCGACTTTATCAAACTGCTGATGAAAGAGCTGGTATATATCAAAGATTCTGATAAACTCCTGTTTAACCTTGCCCCTTTTATCGTGATCATCGCCTCTTTCATGGCCCTTTCGGCCGTGCCGTTTGCCAAAGGCCTGCATGCCATCGATTTCGATATCGGCATACTTTACGTGATCGCTGTTTCCTCCCTGGGAGTCGTGGGTATACTGCTCGCAGGATGGTCATCCAACAATAAATATTCGCTGATCGGGGCTATGAGAAGTGGAGCCCAGATCGTCAGTTACGAGCTTTCGGTAGGACTTTCCCTGCTCACTATCATTGTTCTTGCAGGCACTATGCAGTTCTCCGAGATAGTTGAAATGCAAAGAAACGGCTGGTTCATTTTCAAAGGACATATCCCTGCAATTATAGCCTTTATAGTGTTCCTGGTAGCCAGCACAGCCGAAACCAACCGCGGGCCGTTCGATCTTGCTGAAGCCGAATCGGAGCTTACTGCAGGTTTCCATACCGAATATTCAGGGATCAAGTTTGCGTTTTTCTTCCTGGCCGAATATATGAATATGTTCCTGGTCGCTTCAATCGCAGCAACCGTATTCTGGGGTGGCTGGATGCCTTTCCATGTTTCAGGATGGGCAGGGTTCAACACCATCATGGATTACATCCCGCCCTTTATATGGTATATCGGTAAAACCGCTTTTATTATCTGGCTGATGATGTTGTTCAAATGGACCTTCCCACGCCTTCGTATCGATCAGCTCCTGACCCTGGAGTGGAAATATCTGCTCCCGATCAACCTGGTCAACATTCTATTTATGGCATTTTTAGTATTAATGCATTGGCATTTTTAGCATACTATGAACAGCTTCTTTAAGTATTTTTCAGATATTTTCCACGGGGTGAAATCCCTGCTAATCGGGATGTCGGTCACAGGCCGTTATTTCTTCAGCCCCGGGCAGATAGTGACGCAGCAATATCCTGAAAACAGGAAAAACCTGCAGATGTTCGAACGGTTCAAGGGTGAGGTCATCATGCTTCACGACGGGAACAACCAGCATCGCTGCAATGGCTGCGGTATTTGCGAGAACAACTGCCCTAACGGTTCAATCGAGGTCATACCGGCAAAAATCACCGGTGAGGACGGCAAATCGAAACGTGTCATCGACAAGCACATATATCACCTGGGGATGTGCACGTTCTGCGGATTATGCGTTAAGAACTGTCCCTCCAATGCCCTTGGTTTCGGACAGGAGTTTGAGCATGCTGTTTTTGACCGTTCCAAACTGACTAAAGTTTTAAATCAACCCGGTTCATCCATTATTAAAGGTGTAGAGTGATGACGAACAATCAATTCATGTTTTTGCTTTTTTCGGCGGTGATTGTGATTTTTTCACTGCTGACCGTGACCAGCCGGCGCATCCTGAGGGCCGCTACCTTCCTGCTTTTCGTTCTGTTCTCAACTTCGGGATTGTATTTCCTGCTCAGGTTTAACTTTCTTGCAGCCATCCAGCTAACCTTGTATGCAGGGGGTATCGTTGTTTTGATCATTTTCTCTATCCTGCTCACAAGCCAGATCAACGATAAACTCTCTATTCCGCCCTTGACGAAAAGGATATATGCCGCTATTGCAGCCGTTGCAGGCGCAATTTTGTGCATACTTACAATCCTGCAGACTGAATTTGTACAGAAGACATTCGACCCTGCAAGAGTGCATATAAGGACTATAGGCGAAGGCATGCTGAGTACCGGTAAATACGGTTACGCCCTGCCTTTCGAAGTCATCAGCGTGCTGCTGCTGGCGGCCATGATAGGCTCTATTATACTGGCAAAGAAAAGGAAAGATTAATTTAAAAAATACACCCCTATGTTTGAAGGCGTACCTATTCACTGGTTCCTGGTCCTGGCCACGACGATGTTTTTTATCGGGATTTACGGCTTCCTGGTAAGGAAAAACCTCATCACCATGCTGATGTCGATCGAACTCATTTTGAATTCGGTCTGTATCAATTTCGTGGCCTTTAACAAAATCCTCTTCCCGGAGCATCTGGAAGGGATGTTTTTCACACTCTTTATCATTGCTGTTGCCGCGGCTGAAGCTTCGGTGGCAATCGCAATTATCATCAACATTTATCGCCGTTTGGTAAATATTGATGTGGAGAAGATGAATGAAATGAAGTTTTAGTAATGAGTGACGAGTGATGAGTCATGAGAAAAAACTCATCACTCATTACTCATGGCTCAAATTAAAATGACTAACGCATAATATATACAACATATGATCGATTTCAGTTACACTATCTGGATACTGCTGATACCCCTGCTGGTATTTGTGGTCACAGGGCTTACCGGCAACAGGTTTAAACCTATAGTGACGGGAATTATTGGTACAACAGGACTGGGTATCAATTTTTGCCTTGCACTATTTACTGCCTACAAGTATTTTTTTGTACTTGAAAAGGCAGACGGCGCTTTTCAGAAAGTGATCGGGATTAGTTACACATGGCTTCACCTCACCGAAAAGCTCCATATCGACATAGGTGTTCTGCTTGACCCTATATCGGTGATGATGCTGATCGTTATCACCACTGTATCGTTCATGGTGCATATTTACTCCATAGGATATATGAAAGGTGAAAAGGGATTTGCACGTTTCTTCTCTATCCTTTCGTTGTTCAGTTTTTCCATGCTTGGCCTGGTCATCGCTACAAATATTTTCCAGATGTATATTTTCTGGGAACTCGTAGGTGTTTCTTCCTTTCTGCTGATTGGCTTCTACTATGAAAAAGACTCGGCGGTTGCTGCAAGCAAAAAAGCATTCATTGTAACCCGTTTTGCCGACCTGGGCTTTCTCATCGGCATTCTGGTACTTTCATATACTACGGGCACCTTTGATTTCATTACGCTTACAGGCCCGAACAGCCCGGCTTTCACATCAGGCCAGGGTATCATGTTCCTGGGAATGTCGACCATGACCTGGTCTATGCTCTTTATTTTTATGGGAGGCGCGGGTAAATCGGCTATGTTCCCTTTGCATATATGGCTGCCTGATGCCATGGAAGGCCCGACTCCTGTTTCGGCCCTTATCCATGCAGCAACCATGGTTGTTGCCGGTGTTTATCTTGTTGCCCGAATGTTTCCGATCTTTCATCATGAACAATCGGCCCTTGAGATTGTAGCCTGGGTAGGTGGTTTTACATCTTTATTTGCTGCCGTGATAGCTTGTACTCAATATGATATCAAGCGCGTCCTGGCTTACTCGACAATGTCGCAGATAGGCTATATGATGCTCGCGCTTGGCGTTTCAGGATATGGTGGTGAAGAAGGACTCGGTTATATGGCCTCCATGTTCCATCTGTTCACACATGCTTTCTTTAAAGCCTTGCTCTTCCTGGGCGCCGGCGCGATAATCCATGCGGTCCATTCGAATTATATGAACGAGATGGGAGGGTTAAGGAAATACCTGCCCATCACGCATGCGACCTTCCTTATCGCATGTCTTGCCATATCGGGCATACCACCGTTTGCCGGTTTTTTCAGCAAGGATGAGATACTCGTTGCCGCTTTCCATCACAACAAAGCCTTATTTGCCATGGAATACCTGGTCGCAGGGATGACGGCCTTCTATATGTTCCGCCTTTATTTCAATGTGTTCTGGGGGAAGGACCAGCATTATCATCACACACCTCACGAAGCGCCGGTGACCATGACTTTACCGCTGATCGTTCTGGCTATCGGGTCAACATTTGCTGGCTTTATTCCTTTTACCAAGCTTGTGACTTCCGACAGCATGCCATTTGAGGCCCATACCGAATGGGGAATTGCAATCCCTTCAATTTTGATTGCACTTGCAGGGATTGGGATTGCAACTATGCTGTATATGAAAAGTTCCGACACATCGAAAAAAATTGCAACTGCTCTCGGAGGGTTTTACGCAGCGGCCTACAACAAATTTTATATCGACCAGGTGTATCTTTTCATAACAAAGAAAATTTTATTCAACTATGTATCGCGCCCGGTTGCATGGTTCGACCGCCATATTGTCGACGGGACCATGAACCAGTTTGCATATGTTACCAATGTGGTTTCCGACAGGATCAAAGGATTCCAGAGCGGACAACTCCAGCAGTATGCCCTTGCGTTCATTTCGGGGGTCATTGCCCTTGCTTTGTTATTCATTTATTTATGGACCAATTAAAACGATAAGATAATGAGCCCTCTGTTGTTGTTTATCATAATTCCCGTCCTCACTGTCATTGGGATATTTTTCAGCAAGACCCATATGCAGGTTAAATGGACTGCCGTTGTCGGTATGAGCTGTCAGCTGTTCATGGCCGGGCTTCTCATTTATCTTTTCCTGGCTGCAAGGGCTGCAGGGAATACTGCCGAGATACTTTTCTCCCAGGATATGGTCTGGTATAAGAACCTGAATATACATTTTTTTATTGGGGTGGATGGAGTTTCGGTGGCCATGATCGGCCTGACCTCGGTTGTGATCTTTGCCGGGATCTTTGCATCCTGGGATGTCACTGATCTGCCCAGGGAATTTTTTACTTCTCTAATCCTTCTTGCTGCAGGTGTTTTCGGCTTTTTTATCTCTCTTGACCTGTTCACTTTATTCCTGTTTTATGAGATTGCGGTGATCCCTATGTATTTGCTTATTGGTATCTGGGGGAGCGGCCCGAGGCATTATTCGGCCATGAAGCTTACCTTAATGCTAATGGGCGGTTCGGCCCTGATCATGCTGGGTTTACTTGGCCTGTATTTTAATTCAGCCCCCGGTGGAGGGCCACTTACATTTAACCTGATCCAGATTTCCAAAGTTACCATTCCGATGCCGGCACAACGCTTCTTTTTCCCCTTCCTTTTCATAGGATTCGGGGTCCTTGGAGCTCTATTCCCTTTCCACACATGGTCCCCCGACGGTCATGCTTCTGCACCTACGGCCGTATCTATGCTTCATGCAGGTGTTCTTATGAAACTCGGGGGTTATGGTTGTTATCGCGTTGCCGTATTCCTTCTACCGGGAGCAGCACATGAAATGGCCTGGATATTCCTGATCCTTACAACCATCGGGGTGATCTACGGGGCTTTTGGCGCTATCTGGCAGAAAGACCTTAAATATATCAATGCATATTCCTCGGTGAGCCATTGTGCACTTGTTCTTTTCGCGGTACTGATGATGAACCAGACAGCCATGAACGGTGCTATTATGCAGATGATCTCCCATGGTATCATGACAGCCCTTTTCTTTGCACTGATTGGGATGATATACGGACGTACACATACAAGGTATATCAATGAAATGGGCGGATTGATGAAAGTCATGCCATTTCTCGCTGTGGCATACGTAATTGGCGGCCTCGCTTCGCTCGGCCTTCCCGGTTTCAGCGGTTTCGTTGCCGAAATGACCATCTTCGTGGGTTCATTCCAGCATAATGATGTATTCCACAGGGTATGCACTATTATCGCCGCATCTTCAATTGTTGTTACCGCAGTTTATATACTGCGTGTTGTCGGAATCCTGCTCATGGGTAAAATTAAAAACCCCGAATTCAATCATATTATTGATGCAAAATGGTTTGACCGCATGAGTGTGGTAACCCTTATTCTGGGCATTACAGCTATCGGGATGGCTCCGCTCTGGCTGAGCGATATGATCAATAACGGACTGGTACCGGTCATGCAGAGAATATTGCTGGCAGGTCCCATTCTTCATTAAATCGAAAAAAGTAAGAAACAAATAAATATCTGACCCATGTTGATCATGAGACACGAATTACTGCTGATTGCCATCACGGTGATTCTTTTGCTTGTTGAGATTTTCCTTCCTGCTGATAAAAAAAGCAGGATCATTACGCCCGCTATCCTCCTGATGACGGCTGTTCTGATCCTGGGTTTTATTCCGGGGCCCACGGGGATATTGTTTGGCGGGATGTACCAGACCACGGCACTGACCCTGATGCTTAAAAATATCCTGAATATCGGGGTGCTTATAGTCATGATACAGAGCGCCGACTGGCTTAAAAAACCCGAGAACAAAGAAAAGATCAGCGAATATTACATCCTGATGCTCTCAACTCTTATCGGGATGCAGTATATGATCTCCTCGGGTGATTTCCTGATGTTCTATCTCGGACTGGAACTTGCCACCATTCCCCTCGCCGCACTTGCCGCGTTCGAACGTTTCAAGGAGAAATCAGCTGAAGCAGGCGTGAAACTCATTTTCTCATCAGCACTCTCTTCTGGCATTCTTCTTTATGGACTGTCGATGGTCTATGGAACTACAGGCACCTTATACTTCGCCGAAGTCGGACCTGCTTTCACCGGCACCCCTCTGCAGGTCCTCGGATTTATCTTCTTCTTTGCAGGCATGGCATTTAAAATCTCCCTGGTTCCTTTCCATTTATGGACTGCCGATGTATACGAAGGCGCACCCATAAATATTACCTCATATCTTTCAGTTGTTTCAAAAGGTGCGGCAGCCTTTATTTTAACTATACTTCTGTTTACAGTTTTCAGCAAGATCGCGCTGATGTGGAGCAATGTGTTGTACATTATCATTATTCTTACCATCACACTGGGGAACCTCTTTGCCATCCGCCAACAAAACCTTAAACGGTTCCTGGCATTTTCATCAATCGCCCAGGCCGGCTTTATCCTGCTTGGTATCATCGGACAGAGTCAGTACGGAATGGCCACCGTGATCTATTTTGTTCTTGTCTATATCTTCTCAAACCTTGGCGCTTTTGGCGTGGTTGCTATCATCTCGAACCGTTCAGGACTTGAAACGATCAATGATTACGATGGTTTATACAGGACCAACCCAAGGCTGGCCATGGTGATGATGCTGTCGCTCTTTTCACTGGCAGGCATTCCACCGGTAGCAGGCTTCTTTGGAAAATTCTTCCTTTTCGCCGCCGCAGCCAATCATGGCTTGTATATTCTGGTCCTGATTGCAATCATAAATACCATCATTTCATTATACTATTATTTACTGGTCATCAAGGCGATGTTCCTGAACCGCAGCGACAGACCTATACCTAGGATCAAAAGCGATTTCTATTCAAGCCTCGGCCTTATTCTCTGCCTGGTGGGTATTTTTGCAATCGGTATCTTCAGTGCGGTATTCGAGATGATAAACGGACTGAGTTTTGGGTTGTATTAAGATGACGGGATAACCGGATAACTGGATAATTGGATATGGAGTTAAAAGAAATATTATGCTTAAAGGGAAACATACGGTTACAGAAATTGAAGGGGTTCGTTGTACTGTTATTGAGACAGGCGCTTCAGAAGACAGGCTTACATTCCTGAAAGGGATACTGGAGTTTAACGGTCTCGTGGTAATAACCGAAAAAGAAAAAGCCAAGGATGGCACTCTACTGCCTACTTCCGTGATCGGAGTGACAGATATCCTGTTCAACGCCATGATCAGTCTTTATGAAAGAAGGCTTGTAAGGAAAGATGGCCATGTGCTGAACCCTGCTTACTGGAACCAGTGGCCCGACCAGGACTGGGACATACCTTACTATCTGGTTCAGAGATAGTGAAAAAATACTATAAATATTTCGCATACGCTGTTGCCACCCTTTATTTTATTCTTGGCATATCTGTTTTTATCAGCCCTTACTTCAAACATCTTCCCCAAAACATTAAAGTCAGCTTTGCTGTTTTTCTTTTTCTTTACGGAGGTTACCGCCTGGCCCGCATATGGACCAAATCACGGGAAGATCAGGATGAATGACCGATTTTTCTTGCATTTTCAGCTGATTCCGTTTATTTTAGCCTATTAATTTTAAGGACGCAATAATATTATTTATAAATTTGTGTTTGTGTTTTGAGAAACATGCTGATTTTAAGCGTTTAATGATCTAATGAAGACGGGAAAAGCTGGAACCATGGTAATCGGAGCGGCAGGGTTGATAATCCTGCTGTTTTTTGCTTCTTGCGGAGGAGGGGACGGAATTAAGCAGGCCGACAATCCCACACATGGAAGTATCAAAGCCGGTATAGACGATTCCTACCGCCTTTTACTGGATACCGAGATCTATACTTTCGGAGCGATCTATAAATATGCGAAGGTCGATGCGGTATACGGAAACGAATCCGATATTATCAACCTTTTCATGAAAGATTCGGTGCCCCTGGTGATTGTTAGCCGAAAACTGACAGTTGACGAAGAAAAATATCTCAACGAAAGACAATTCATTCCAAAGACGACCCTTATCGCTTATGATGGAATTGTGTTTATCGTCAATCCCGAGAATCCTGACACAAACCTGTTTTATGATAAAATCGAAGGCATATTCAAGGGTGAGGTCAGGACCTGGAAACAGATGAACCCTAAATCAAAGCTGGGGGATATCAAGGTTGTATTTGATAATTACAAATCTTGTAACCCCAGGTACATCAGGGAAAAATTCAATCTACCCGGTCTGCCTTCAAGTTGTTTTGCCGTGAATTCCAATGCCGATGTCATTTCATTCGTTAAAAATAACCTTAATGCCATAGGTGTTATCAGCGTGAACTGGATCAGTGACAAGGAAGATACGGTTTCCAACCGTTTCCTGAAGCAGGTGAAAGTAGTCGGCGTGAGCACGCCCGGTACCAATGATCCCGGTTCCAGCTTTTACAAACCCTACCAGGCATATATTGCGCAGGGAGATTACCCCTTTACGCGGAGTGTTTACTGTATCAACAGGCAGACATACCATGGCCTTGCCTTCGGGCTTTCTTCATTCATTGCAGGGGAAAAAGGCCAGCTGATCATACTGAGATCCGGGATGGTGCCAGCAGCCATGCCGGTAAGAATAGTCCAAATTAAGCATTAAACTTTGTAGAAATTATCTTATGATGAGCAATTTTAAAAAGACAGGACTGGTTATAGTTTTATTGCTTGTATGCACGTTTTTGACGGAAGTCCGTGCCCAGGATATCAAAGCCGCTGTATGGCTTATGCGCAGTGAACAGTTTAAGGCAGCTGCCTCTGCTTATAAGTCTTTGATAAAGCAGAATCCGGCCGATGGGGAAGTCTATTACTATTATGGCGAAAATTTTATCAACGAATACTTCTCCGACACTTCCAATTATTCGCTGAAAGAGATCTCCGATTCAGCAAAGATCATCTTTCAGACAGGTATCCAGAAAGATCCTGCCAATCCGCTTAACCTGGTTGGTATGGGGGAAATTGCATTCCTCAATAAAGACAAGGGTGCGGGCCAGGATTTTTACGCCAAAGCATATGCCCTTCTTCCAAGCAAGGCGAATAAGAGTATTATCATGGATCCTGTCAAACAGGCCAATGTCCTTATCAGGATGGCCAATGGGTATGTCAAAGCCCTGATAAAAGACACCACCCAGATATTTTCTTTATTAAAGGCTGCTGAAAAGCTGGATCCTAAAAACTACTTATTGTTCATTGTCAAAGGAGATGCATATATCATGTTGTTGAATGACGGTTCCAATGCGATCACCAATTATAATATTGCACAGAGTTTGAATCCCCAGTCCCCATTCGCAAAAGTGCGTATTGGGCAGCTCTGGATGCGAGCCAAGCAATACAGGAGCGCTTTGACATATTATGATGAAGCCATCAAGATTGATTCCAGCTATGCTCCGGCTTACAGGGAAAGAGGATTCCTTCTTGCCAAGGCAAACAGGAATGATGATGCAAAAAGGGATTTTGCAAGGTTCCTTAAACTTTCGGCCGGAAATACCACTGCAAGGATCCAGTTTGTGAATATACTGTTCGACTTGCAGGAATACAAGGAGGCCATCAATCAGCTCAATGAAGTTTATAAGGTCGATTCAACTAACAATGACCTGAACAGAGCTCTGGCCTATGCTTATTTTGAAACTGCGCAGTACGATAAAGCATTATATTATGCAAAGAAATTTTTTGCCAACGAAAAGCCTGAAAAGATCCGTTCAGCCGATTACATCTATTATGGCAGGATATTGGCCAGGAATAAAATGGATGAACAGGCCTATGAGCAATTACTGAAAGGATTTGAGCTGGATTCAACAAAACCCGAGCTTTTATCGGAAGCAGCTCTATGCCTTACCAAGGTGAAAAAATACGACAAGGCCATAGAAACCTACCAGAGGAAGATCATTTTGAAAAAAGCAGCCCCTATGGATTATTATAATCTGGGCAAGGTGTATTACAACGTCAAGGATTTTGTCCAGGCCGATACGAATCTGGCCATCTTCAATCAGCTTCAGCCCGATCATATTACAGGTTTTGTTTGGAGGGCAAGGACCAAATCGAATATTGACTCGACCAGCAAGGAAGGTCTTGCAAAGCCCATCTATGAAACTATTATTTCAAAGACACAGGGAGATACGGCAAAATATGCAAAGGAACGCATTGAATCTTTTTATTACCTTGCATATTATTATTTCCTTCAGTATGCCGGGACCAAGAATAAGGAATACGCAGTAACGGCAATTGCTTACAGCAATAAAGTTCTGGCAATAGACCCGAAAGATGAGAAAGCCGATAAAGCGAAACAGATCATTGATAACCTGAAAAAATTTGTGAATTAGAGGGTTTTGGTAATCAATCAATATTTTTATACTTTTGTGACCAAGCAAAAATTGTCAAAAAACTAATAAATTCAAGTATTTTATAACTTAAATTCAATTAACGATGAGCAACAAAAGCAGCAAAGGCGGATTAATGGACGCCTTAAGATCGGTGTTTACGTTAGGTGCAATGATCATAGCCCTTATCGTATCTTACTTAATTTTCAAGTATGTGATGGGAAACCCTATCAACTTCGAAGGCGGAAACCATAATGGCACTCCGCTGCCTGGCAACTATCTCGGGATCATTTACAAAGGGGGAATGATCGTACCTCTCCTGATGACTGTTAACCTTATTCTGATTATTTTCTCAGTCGAGCGTCTGATCACATTGACCCGTGCACAGGGGAAGGGCCGCATAAACGTATTTGTTAAGAACTTACAGGGCCTTCTGGATTCCAACAAAATCGAAGATGCTATCGTAGCTTGCGACAAGCAGAAAGGCTCGCTGGCCAATGTTATGAAAGCCGGTCTTGTTCGTTACCGTTCCCTTCAGGATGATAAAACCCTGGTTAAAGACCAGAAGATCGTTGCCCTGCAGAAGGAATTTGAAGAAGCTTCAGCTCTTGAGCTTCCAATGCTTTCAAGAAATCTCGTGATCCTTTCAACCATTGCATCCATCTCCGTGCTGATCGGTCTTCTGGGAACAGTTCTTGGTATGATCCGCGCATTCGGAGCTTTGGCCCAGGCCGGCAGCCCCGATGCACTGGCTCTTGCAACCGGTATTTCTGAGGCTCTTATCAATACTGCTTTCGGTATCACCGGATCTTTATTGGCCATTGTTCTTTATAATAGCTTCTCAACACAGATTGATAGTTTTACCTATAAAATTGATGAGGCAGGATTCAGCCTTGTACAGTCATTTGCCGCTTCTTCCAAGTAATATTTTTGGCGTTACAGCAAATTATGTACATAATATTGTGTATTTATAATTTAAAACCAGAATTCCATGCCAAAGATAAAACCACCGGTTAGAACACCGCATATAGACATGACACCCATGGTGGATTTGTTTTCTGTACTTCTGATCTTTCTGTTGCTTACCGCTTCATTCCGTCCTCAAGAGGCTGCTGTCATTACAACACCTCAGTCGATCTCGGAAAAACAGGCCCCTGATGCTGACCTTATGACCATCTTTATTGCAAAGGACGGGAAGGTGTTTTTCAATATTGACAACGGTAAAGATACTTCGACTCATTTCCGCAGTAAATTGCTGGGAAAGATCGGGGAGCAGTATAAGATCACTTTCACCAAAGCGGAAATTGCGAAATTTGGAACCATGTCGTCATTCGGATTACCTATCAAGGACCTGAAAACATGGCTCAATTCGAAGGATTCCAAAGAGAAGGAGAAACTGCAAACAGGCATCCCAATGGATTCAACCGATAACCAGCTTGCGTGGTGGGTTCGCGAAGCCCGTCTGACAAATGTCGGGGCTGAAGTCGCTATCAAGGGTGATGCTGACACTGACTATAAACTAGTCAAGAAGGTCATGGACTTGTTACAGGATAACAAGGTGAATAAATTTAATCTCGTTACGAATCTGCAGAAGCAGGAAGTTACTATGAAGGACCTTCCTCCCGCTGCGAAGTAATGAGAAACCATAACGTTAAAGAAAATCCTATATGGCCGAAATAATTCAAGAAGAAAAAGGAAAAAAAGGTGGTAAACGCAGGCCTAAGAAGCACGGCACCCGCATCGACATGACCCCTATGGTCGACCTGATGTGTTTGCTGATTACTTTCTTTATGCTAACCACCGCTTTCAGTAAGGCGAAAGTAATGGTCATTACGATGCCTGAGAAGGATAGCCAGGATCAGAAAAAGGATCAGCCCCAGATCTCGGCTTTCCGTACACTGAACATTGTTCTTTCCGAAGGCGACAAGGTATACTATTACATCGGTATGGCCGACCCAAAAAAGCCCCCTCTTCCATCACTGGTTAAAACCAACTTCAGCAAGGACGGGATCCGTAAAATCCTGTTGGACAAGAACCGGGACCTGTTTACAAAGATTGCCGAATACCGCGATAAACGGGTTACAGGAAAGATAGTGGTGGCTGATACTACACTCGAGAACGAGATCAAGAAGATGAAAAGGGACGATAAAAAAGGCCCTATCGTTCTGATCAAGGCCGACGAGAAAGCAAAGTACAAGGACATTGTCAACATCATTGACGAGATGGCTATCTGCAATATTGCGAGTTATGCAATTGTAGACCTGAGTCCCGTTGAAAAAGACATGTTGAAAACTGCCCCCAAATAAGTTTTTAATGAACGTATAAAAATATAACGTATGGCAATTGAAAAACAGGGTGTAGAGTCTCTGGAGGAAATCGTCTTCAAGAACCGTAACAAGGAATACGGATCTTATGTGCTTCGCAAGAAGTACCGTCGCTATCTTACGATTTCCCTTATCATTGGCCTCCTCGTCATTATGTCTGCCGCTGCCTATCCTTTAATCAATGCATACCTAAACAAGGAAAAATTGCTCAGAGAAAAGGAAAAGTCAGTGACGGCCGAAATGCTGAACATGCCTAAGGAAGATCTGCCACCCCCACCACCCCCTCCACCACCCCCTGAAGCACTTGTGGAAAAGGTGAAATTTACAGCACCCAAGGTTGTGGAAGACACCAATGTGGAATCTGATTTCGGTAAGCAGGACATGCTTGCCCAAAAGGGAAACACTGAAGTTCCCTCCGAGGAAGTCCAGGTAGAAGAAAAAGAGGTAAAGACTCAGGTTATCGAACAGAAAGTGGAAGCTGAAGTGTTTCTCATCGTTGAGGAACCTCCAACATTCCCGGGCGGCGAAGCTGCTTTGTACAAATGGCTGGGTGAAAACCTTAAATACCCCGAAGAAGCCAAGGAACTTGGTATACAGGGACGTGTTTTCGTTGCCTTCGTCGTTGAACCCGACGGGTCAACCAGTAACGTGGTTGTGAAACGCGGTATCGGCGGAGGTTGCGACGAAGAGGCAATCCGTATCGTGAAAGCCATGCCCAAATGGGCGGCCGGCAAGCAGCGCGGTCAGCCAGTGCGTGTACAGTTTAACTTACCTATTAAGTTTACACTGCAGTAAACCTGCAATTGACTTAACTAGGAACCCTTAATTTTCCCATTGTTCCAATCCTCAGACAGAGCGTTTGGTGGAAAAATTAAGGGTTCTTTTTTTCATAATTACATGACAGCACAGGTTCTGTCTCCATTAATCAGCAGCAAGTTCAAATTCTGGTCATTCATCTCTATGGTATTGCTCGTGTTCGTTCACGGGTATAATATGCATGAGCGTTATTTGCAACCATGGACTATTCCTGGTGAGGGATGGTCTTTAACAGGTTTTATCGAGTATTTCCTTGCTAACGGGATCTTCCGTTTCAGGATACCAATGCTGTTTATCATTTCTGGATTTCTTTTCGCGATGCACGATGACCGCCCATATAAGACAAGGGCAGGAAAACGGTTTCGCTCACTTTTTGTCCCCTATCTGATCTGGAGTGCGTTAGGACTGGCATACACTTATGGGCTTGAAATCTTTCCCTGGGGACGTGAACTCGTTGGAGGGTCGCATGTTGTCCAGATAAGCGATACCAGGATGCTGGTTCACGATTATAAGTGGTATGAGTTACTGGGGCGATGGTTGTTTTTACCCGTGCCTTACCAGCTTTGGTTTATCAGGGTACTGTTCATCTACAACCTGGCCTACCCTGCAATCCGCTGGTGTGTTCTCAACAACACCGGAAGGTGGTTCTTCTTTGGCTTCGCCTTGCTGTTATGGCTGATGACACTGAATCTGATTGTCATCGAAGGTGAAGGGCTGCTTTTCTTTTCCCTCGGGGTCTGGATCAGGAAGAGTGGATTTAATATTGAGAAGCCTTCCCGTTGGCTGAAACCTGCTATATGGGGAATCCTTTTTATTTCTTTTGCGGCCATCAAGACTTTACTGGCTTTAACTGCTGCATCCTGCCTGGGACAGGCCCTTTTCCCAATACTGACGCTTCTGCATAAGATCATGGTAATGAGCGGGCTCATAGCCTGCTGGTTTGGCCTGGATCCCCTTGTTCGCTGGTGCATGAACAAACCATGGTTTGTATGGCTGTCGGCCTTTTCCTTTATAATATATGCTATGCATGCCCCCCTGGTCGCATACTGCATTGATCCGATGTTCAGGCTGCTTGCTCCTCTTACTGTACCTGGCTTAGCCGCTTACCTGCTTCTTCCGTCAATGCTTATTGCATTCTGTATTGGATCAGGCCTGCTGATTAGAACACTGTTGCCGAAGGTTTACAGTGTTTTAACAGGGGGGAGAGGGATGTAAGCCGGGAACCGTGATCCGGGAATCGTGATCCGTGAAAAACCGGCCGGGAACAGAGAATCAGGCCCACCCCTAATTTAGATTCTATCCAAAAGAAATCTTTAGTAACTTTGTACTGTTAATTTTTTAACAGTACGAGGTTTTTATATGATAACACTCTCATACAAAGGGAAAAACACTTTCCTGGAAGCCGTGAATAAAAAGAGCGGCTCAGACGTTCTGGAATGCTACCAGTGCGGCAAATGCGTGTCGACCTTCCCGGTCTCAAATTTCATGGATTTTCCCCCCAGGGAGATCATGCAGATGATCAAGCTGGAACTTAAGGAAGAATGCCAGATGGCTAACTCCACCTGGTTCTGCCTTACCTGCTCTGCCTGTTCCGGCAGATGTCCAAGGGAGATCAACATTCCTGCGGTTATGGAAGCAGTGCGACACCTGGCTATTGAGGAGAATTACCATCCTGATTCAAAACAGGTAAAGAACATCAGAAAATTCCACGAGATCTTCCTGGATATGATCAAACGATACGGGAGAAATTACGAGCTCCGCATGATGGCCGAATTCAATATCCGCACCCGTAACCTTTTCAAGGATATGCACCTGGCCCCGAAGGCCCTGCTGAAAGGAAAAATTCCTTTAGGCGTGAAATCAATGAAGAGTGCAAAAGCCATTAAAAAAATGTACGAGATGGCCGATAAACTTGAACAACAGAGCAAATAAGAAGTTAAAGATGAAAAAAGTAACCTATTTCCCGGGTTGTTCTGCACACGGCACCAGCGAGGAATTTGACCAGACCGTTAAAATGGTCATGAAGACCCTGGATGTCGAGATGGAAGAGATCCCCGACTGGAATTGCTGCGGCGCCACATCCGCACACACCATGAACGAAAGCCTGGCATATGCCCTGCCTTTGCGTAACCTGGTGCTTGCCGAAAAACTCAGCAATGATACCATGACTATCCCCTGCGCTTCCTGTTACCAGCGCATGAAATCCACTAAGGTGCATATGGATGAGAACCCTGAACTGGCCAAGAAGATTAACACGGCTGTTGTTGGCGAAAGCCTGTATGAAGGCAGGGTAGCTGTTAAATCCATGCTCCAGTTCTGTTATGAAGACATAGGATTGGAAAACATCAGGTCCAAAGTTACCAGCCCCATCAGCGGGATGAAGATCGCATGTTATTACGGTTGTTTGCTAACCCGCCCAAAAGCCATCACCCAATTCGATTCGCCGGAATATCCCATGTCGATGGATAAAATTGTGGAGGCATTGGGCGCAAAAGCAATGCCCTTCGATTTCAAGACTGAATGCTGCGGGGCGTCTTTCTCCATTTCCGATACCGATGTGGTATTGCAACTCAGCGGAAAGATCCTCGAAATGGCCAAGGAAAGCGGGGCTCATGCCATTGTAGTGGCCTGCCCGCTCTGCCAGTCGAACCTCGATATGCGGCAGGGCGATATTGAAAAGAAATATAAAGTAAAGTATGATCTCCCGGTCTTTTATCTCACCCAGCTGATGGCCATGGCTTTCGGTTTTCCGAAAGAAAAAATGATGTTCGCCAAGCACATTGTGCCTGTCGACGGCGCCCTGGCGCATATAGGTGAAGTGATAGAAGAACCCAAGAAACCTGCAAAAGGTAAAAAAGCCGTAAAGGCAGAAAGCGAGGTTGAATAATGGCAAGAGTTGGAGTATTCGTTTGTTTTTGTGGCGCGAACATTGCCGATTTTGTGGATGTCCCGACTGTAGTTGAGGAAGCCAAAAAGATCAGGGAAGTCAAGTTTGCCGTTGACTACAAGTACATGTGTTCCGATCCCGGACAGCAGATGATCAGGGACGCCATTGTGCAGCACAGACTTACGTCGATCGTCGTGGCCGCCTGTTCCCCCCGTATGCATGAAAAGACCTTCCGCAAGGCTCTCAGCGATGCCGGGATGAACCCTTACCTGCTGGAGGTGGCAAATATCCGTGAGCATTCATCATGGGTCCATCAGAAAGATAAAAAAGCAGCAACCGATAAAGCCGGAGACCTTGTAAGGATGGCTGTAGCTAAAAGTATTGCAAACGAGCAGCTGCACGAAATCTCGGTACCTGTCACCAAACGCGCACTTGTCATAGGTGGCGGTATTGCTGGCATACAGGCGGCGCTTGATATTGCCGATGCCCGTATCCCGGTTACCCTGGTTGAAAGATCTCCTTCGATCGGTGGCCGTATGGCTCAGCTTGATGAGACCTTCCCCACACTGGATTGTTCACAATGCATCCTTACGCCGAAGATGGTGGATGTAGCCTCACACCCTTTTATTGAGCTTATTCCATATTCGGAAGTTATCGAACTCGACGGTTACGTTGGGAATTACAAGGTGAAAATCAGGAAGAAAGCCTCATACGTGAACTTCAAGTCATGTACAGGTTGCGGCGCCTGCTGGCAGAAATGCCCGGTCAAAGTCCCGAATGAGTACAATATGGGCATTGATACCCGTAAAGCCATTTATACTCCTTTCCCCCAGGCTGTACCAAACAAACCTGTTATAGACGCCGAACACTGCACTATGCTCCTGAAAGGGAAATGCGGGATCTGTGCAAAATTCTGCGAGAAGGGTGCGATTGATTTCAAGATGACGGATGAGGTGATCGAAAGGGAAATAGGCGCCGTTGTTGTTGCAACCGGCTATGACCTTTGGGATGCAACGCCTTACGAAGAATACGGGGTTGGACGTTACAAGGATATTATCAACTCCCTGGAATTCGAGCGCATGGTATCGGCCAACGGCCCCACCGGAGGTCTTCCTATCAGGCCATCTGACGGGAAAGTCCCCAAAACCGTGGTTTTTATCAAATGCGTTGGATCCCGCGACAAGGCCAAGGGCATTGAATTCTGCTCGAAGATATGCTGCATGTACACAGCCAAGCACGCCATCCTCCTGCATCATAAAGTGCATGATTCAAGGGCCTATATCTTCTATATGGACATTCGTGCTGCCGGTAAGGGATACGAAGAGTTTGTAAACCGGTCCCAGGTTGAAACCGGGGCTGTTTACTTACGCGGCCGTGTTTCCAAGATCTACCAGAAAGGCGATAAGCTGATGGTTAGGGGTGAAGACGGGCAACTTGGACAGGAAGTTGAAGTTGAAGCCGACCTTGTTGTTCTGGCAACCGCCGTCATTCCTTATAAAGAAAACCCTG
>JAPLDN010000215.1:13099-21952 GCA_026391755.1 Bacteroidota bacterium | reverse complement strand
AGCGGTCCTGTAAGCCATCCGAAAAGGAATCCTCTTTTGACCAGCTTGCCTTTACCGTGTAGTTGTAGCGGTAGAATGTCTGGAGTATTGCTCCTATATCCACCCGGTTGACTTTAATGGTCAATTCCAGCTTGGTAGAATCGGGGTGGGAGGTAATATACAGGCTGAGTATCTTGGCATCATTCGATTCCACTATGCCGGCAATCTCGGTGAGCAGGTAATCCTTCTGGTTGATCTCGAGCACGATAATGCCTCCCGGGTTGATCAGGGAAGTGATGCCAGTGAGTTTCTGTACCAGTCCCGTTAGCGTGATCACCCCCATGTACTGGTTTTTAACATTCAGAACCGGCAGCAGGGAAAGCTTCTGATCGGAAATAATTAACATTGCATCGTAAAAATGCTGATTTTCATAAATATATGGCTTGATTAAGGTGATTTTCCCATTCCAAACTGCCTCCTCAAACTCTCCACGGTTGTATATATCCGAATCGGAGATAAGGCCTATAAATTCAAGTTCGCTTACTACAGGAAGATGTGAAACACGAAGTTCATCCATCAGCCCAAGGGCATCCGAACCTATATCGGAGGGCCTCAGGGCAATTACTGAATCATTTATGAGATCTCTAGCTATCATTGAGGATGCTAAGATAGCTATTATATCTCAATTGGCTAACCGCACCTATCTCCAGCGCATCTTTCACTGCACAGCCGGGTTCATGGGTATGTGTGCAGTTTTTATACTGGCAATACGGCAGGAATTTTTCCATTTCCGGAAAGCATCTCGGGATCTCCGATTGCTCAAAATGTATAAGTCCGAATTCCCTGATGCCGGGTGTATCAACAATATACCCGCCCACCGATAATTCATGCATTTCGGCGAAGGTTGTGGTATGCATGCCTTTCAGATGGGCTCCCATTTTCCCCGTCCTGAGATCAAGCCCTGGCTGAATAGAATTGATCAGGGCCGATTTTCCAGCACCTGAATGACCCGCAAACAGGTTGATTTTCCCTTTCAGGACCGATTTGAGACTTTTCAGGTTAGTTCCTTTCAGGGCCGAAACCGCATAGCAGGGATAACCGGCTGCTTCATAGATCTCCCTGAGTTCTTCAAACAGGGCTTTAAGTTCTTTTGTATAAAGATCCGTTTTATTGAAAACCAGGCTGGCTGGTATAAAATACCCTGTGGCGGTAACCAGGAAACGGTCTATAAACCCGGTAGAAGTGCGGGGTTCCGCCAGGGTAACTATAAGGTAGGCATGATCGAGATTGGCCGCGATTATATGGGATATTTTTGAAAGCTTGGTTGCTTTGCGGATGATGTAATTGTCGCGGGGATGTATTTTCGTTATCAACCCGTCCCCGTGCTGGGGGTCTACTTCCAGCACCACCCTGTCGCCAATAGCAACCGGATTGGTGTGCTTGATATCCTTAATCCTGAACTGCCCTTTCAGACGGCAGTCCTGTATCCTGCCGTTATCAAGGCGTACCGTGATCCGGCTGCCGGTCGATTTAATTACAAGTCCTTCCAAGGATCAATGGTCATTATTGGGTTTCTACAAGGATAAACAATAGGGGTAATTAGCTTGCTCACGATTATTTTTTCTTGTAAAATTATAAAAAATAGTTATTTTTGACTGAATTAAAACGCCTCCTGCTATGAGACCAATCACTTATATAACTTTGGCTTTTGCACCGGTAGTAGCCCTTGCAATGTATCTTTACCTTGGGCGAAAATACGGGAGAGCTTTTCAGAAGGTAATGATCCAAAGCTTCCTGGCCGGGATACTCGGATTATCAGTATTGGCAGTTGCCAAGATCCTTTCAACACTTTTAGGGTTGAATGACCTCCGCAGCCTGAAGCGCCTGCTGTTTTATTCGTTCATTACGATTGGACTTGCCTCCGAACTGGGGAAATTCATACTCTACCGCTTTTATATCATCCCCAAGAAAGCAGTCGATCAACCTATTCACGGAATTACTATGTCGGTGATGACAACACTTGGTTTCTGCACACTGGCCCTGCCTTTGTTCATGATCGATCCCTTTCATACCCAGGCCTTGTTTCCTTATACCCTGTATACTTTCGTATTCGTACCGGCAAACATAATGTTTGCAGTGGTAATGGGATTCTTCGTCGGAATGGGAAAGTTCATCAAGACCTTCTTTATGTTCACTCTCACTGGTTTATTTGGTGCCGCATTTTTCCAGGGGCTCTTCATTTTCACCCTGGTCACCCAGGATTTCAAACTTCTCAGCCTGTTCGCTTTCGGATCCACTGTGATCGTTTTCATATTGGGCATTAAAGCCGCAGTCACTGAGCCTGAGCTGGACTGAGCGTATACTGCTTGCCCGGTTTGCATCTTATTACGTTCTCAAGTTCGAGGTTCAGCAAAGCCACAGCAGTTTTATTCACCGGCAAACCGCTTTTGCGGGAAATCTCATCAACATTAAGGTCTCCTTCGGCACATAAAAGTTCAACAACTTTCTGTTCATCCATGGTCATTGGGATAAAAAGCTTTGGTTGGACAACCCTGGTTTTAACTTCAGCCTCCCCCCACCCCATTTGAGTGATCAGGTCCTCTGCGTGCCTGACGATATCAGCCTTTTTGTACCTGATCAGCATATTGCAACCACCCGAATATTTGTCGCCTATTCTTCCAGGCATTACAAACACATCCCGGTTATAGGTATGTGCGATATCGGCCGTAATCAGTGCACCTCCCTCCTCGGCGGCCTCAACAACTATTATCGCGTCACTGATTCCCGCAATGATCCTGTTGCGCTGGGGAAAGTTTTCCCTGTCGGGTTCGGTGCAACTGAAAAACTCGGTGAGTAGCCCTCCCTGTGATAACATTTTTTCGGCTGTACATTTGTTATTGCTGGGATAAATGCGGTCGAGGCCATGCCCGAGCACGCCTATGGTGTCAAAGCCATTCTCCAGAGCAGCCCTGTGGGCCTGGCTGTCAATACCATAGGCAAGCCCGCTTACGACCAGGGGATTCAACTGCTTTAATCCGCCTATCAACTCCCTTGTTAAAGTCTTACCATAATCGGTAGCACTTCTCGTCCCGACAACAGCAATAACCTTCCCGGCATTCAGGTCGGCGCTCCCTTTATAGAAAAGAAAAACCGGGGAATCATAACATTCGGTAAGGCGGTAAGGATAATCTTCATCCTGAAAAAAAAGAACCTTCAGCCTGTATCTCTCGATGAACTTCATCTCGGCTTCGGCCCTTTTCCAGAACTCCTTATCCCTGGCGGCCTGGCCAATCACCGGAACCAGGGCAGGCTTTCCGGTCAACAGCTCTCTATAACGCCTGAAAACAGTTTCAGCATCGCCGAAATGAGTGATCAGCTGTTTCCCTATCACGCTGCCTATACCCGGCACCTGAGATAAAGCAAGCGTATATAATAAGGCATTTTGATCCATCTGGTTTTTCCTTATCTTTATCCGCCTGAAGTCAGAAAGTGACAGGTATTTTAAATTTTTTTTTATGACTGCGGATCGCATCGCCCTTGTTTGCCCCCTCGATTGGGGACTTGGCCACGCCACACGCTGTGTACCCC
The DNA here is from genome assembly GCA_026391755.1 of Bacteroidota bacterium. GTDB lineage: Bacteria > Bacteroidota > Bacteroidia > Bacteroidales > FEN-979 > CAIRDP01. Next base: position 18,385 of record JAPLDN010000215.1, on the reverse strand, counting down.
TGATCAGGGTGCTCCAGGACCAGGGTTTTAAAGTTATCGTTGCCGCAGATGGAAGGCCTTATGATTTTTTCCGTACCGAATACCCCGGGATAAAACTTGTACGGTTTCCGGGAACAGGGATCCGTTACCCGGCTGGTTCAGGAATGATCTTTACCATGGCCGCATTCATCCCCCGCCTACTGCTGGGTTTCAGGAAAGAGCATCAATTTCTTAAGAAGCTGGTCACTGAAACCGGGGCAAGTCTGGTGATCTCCGACAACCGTTACGGATGCTGGCATCCGGATGTGAGATCAGTCTTCATCACACACCAGTTGAACATACAGCTTCCTGCTTTCATTCGTGGGCTTGCTAATGTCCTGAGGAAGATCAACTATTCATTTATAAACAAATACAGCGAATGCTGGGTTCCTGACGAGGAAGATGAAGGCGGACTCAGCGGCCGCCTGTCGCACTGTATAAAACTGCCCGATAATTGCCATTTCATTGGCCTTCTTACCCGATTTGCCGATCCACTTCCTGTACCTGAAGAACTACCTTGTAAACCGGCAGGGATATTTGTAATTATATCCGGTCCTGAACCCCAGCGAAGCATATTCGAAGCCATGATAATCAGGCAGCTTAAAAACTCATCCCACACAGCCATTATTGCCGGAGGACGCACCGAATCGTCAAACGTCGAACTGTTCAACGACCGTATCCATGTCTTTCCGCACCTGTCATCGTCCCTGATAAAATACTATATTGAAAATTCCGGGTATGTGATATGCCGCAGCGGCTATTCCACACTTATGGATCTTGCCGCCCTGGGAAAATCGGCAATACTCGTCCCCACCCCGGGTCAAACCGAACAGGAATACCTGGCAAAAAGGCTTTCAAAAATGAATATCCATTATGCAATGACCCAGGCAAGTTTTAGTCTTGATGAAGCCATCCTGAACAGCAAAGGGAACAAAGCCATGGTGATCCGCAACGATATGTCGGTAATGAAACAAAGGGCAGCAAGATTATTTGCTCAGGCCGCAAGTTTTCGGGCCCGGTAAACCAGGTAGATCCCAAGGATAACAAAAGGGATGCTCAGCAGCTGCCCCATATTGAGAGGCATTCCCTGTTCAAACCCCACCTGGGGTTCCTTAAGGAACTCAACGAAAAAACGTACCCCAAAAATGCCGATCAGGAACAACCCGAAAAAAAGGCCAGCTTCGGGCTTCCCGTTTTTGACATAGTATAAACGCCAGAGAGAAAGGAAAATAATAAAATAACACAGACCTTCATAGATCTCGGTCGGATGGCGGGGATCCAGGGCTTCAGCGGGATTTGCGGCACGAAGAAAATAAAACCCCCAGGGAAGGCTTGTGATATGACCGAATATCTCGGAATTCATCAGATTACCTGTCCTGATCAACAGGCCCGCCAGGGCAACAACGATCACGACGCGGTCCATGACCCAGAAGAACGTTAGTTTATTCCTGTGCGCGAATATCAAGATGGATAAAATTATACCCAAAGCAGCGCCATGGCTGGCCAGTCCGCCTTCCCAGACTTCAAGAATCTTAACAGGATGCGAAAGATAATAAGCAGGTTCATAGAAGAGGCAGTGCCCCAGCCTGGCCCCGACCACTGTACCTATCACCATATAAGTGGTAAGAGTATCCAGTTTGTCAACTTCTATGCCTTCCTTTTTGAAAAACTTAAGCATGATAAAATAACCAAAGAAAAACGAAGAAGCAAAAAGCAAACCGTACCAGCGTATCGCCACGACCCCGATATTGAAGATCTCCGGGTTCGGGTTCCAATGGATAAATGTTAAAACGTGAACCATAAAATAATTTTTAGAGCCCAGTAACCAGTGACTGGTCACTGGTTGCTGTTATTGATATGATTTAATTCTCTTGTTAAACAGCGCTTCCATCTCCGCAGCGAGTTTGGTCTGCTTGTTGTCCGTCGCCATCATCGAGATCCTGCGTATCATCCCCATATTGGAATTGATGTCGTTTTGGAAATACTGACGGTACCCAGGTTCGTACGACATATAATAATCGAGGTTCTGTGTAAGTATCTTCGACACCCTCCTCATAATTATATTAGCAGTCGCGGTATCCCCTGCCTTGTAATAAATATCGGCATACGGCAGCATATATATATCGTAGGTGATCTTCGAATCAGGGAAATTATTCAGGTAAGAATTAAGCAACATTACAGCTTCTTTTTTCTTGTCCATAGTCACCAGCGACTGGGCCACCCTCATTATGTTGGTCTTCGGGCGCACCGAATTGTTAAGGCTTTCAGGGTCAATATATACATTTGGATCGCTGAGGTTGCCCCATTTGCATTTATTCATGAGAATGTCGTAGGATGTCAGGGGGTCAACACCGCCCATTCCCTGGATATAATCGGCCGAATCGGCATGGACAGGCATGAATTTATATACAAAACCGGTCACATGGCAAAACTTTTCCATATTAAAAACCGAGCCGACGCTGTTAGGGGATGCGAAATACAGAGCACGGGTCCATTTATTGCTGGCCACAAAATCAAGAAGCATGATATCGTTCTTGTAGAGCTGGTTCCCATGTATTGTCCAGTAAAGGGTATCGACCATCTTATCTTTCAGATGGGCAGGTACTATGCCGTTTTTGATGCATGCTTCCTTGTCCACTGTAAGCTTGATGTTTCTAGAGGGGATGAATTTGATCTTTTCCCCGTTTTGCAGGGTCAGGAAAGTCTGCGGATCATCACTTTTGATGAAATCAATGATGTCTTTAAGTTCCACATAACCCTTTACCCCTATATCATAAAACGGGATAATGTCATTTTTCCCTGTCCCGTACATTTTCCGGTCCAGGGTAAAAGGAAGAGGTTTCGAATCATACATCTTCTGATAGAGCTGGTCGATATACCATCCGCCGGAGGCGAGCATATAATTCACAACCCTGACATCGGTGCGTATCCCTTCAACTTCCTGGTCATACCAGAGCGGGAAAGTATCATTATCGCCGTTTGTGATCAGCACGCCCTGGGGATCGCATGAATTCAGATAGTTTGCCGCAAAGTCCCGGCAGGAGTATTTTCCGCTGCGGTCATGGTCATCCCAGTTCTCCCTGGCCATATTGGCAGGAACAAGCAGGAAACAAAAGGCAAAAACAAGAATGATTGAGAGGTATTCTTTCTTCAGGTACTTCCTTGCAAGTTGTGTAAGGTAGATCACTCCGAGCCCAATCCAGATGGCAAAGGCATAGGTGGATCCGCAATAGGAATAATCGCGTTCGCGGGGCTCGAATGGTTTCTGGTTAAGGTACACCACGATGGCGAGCCCTGTCATGAGAAACAGCATGGTGATAACAATGGCTCCCCTCGACTCTTTTTTAGCCTGGAAAAAAATCCCGATGAAGCCAAGGATAAGCGGGAGCATATAATACTTATTGGTCCCCCAGTTTTTTTTATTATCGGGCAGGTTCAGCTGGTTGTGGCCAAGCCTTATTTTGTCGAGGAAAGGTATCCCTGTTATCCAATTCCCGTCCTCAACGCCTCCAAAACCCTGCACATCATTCTGCCTGCCTGAATAGTTCCAGAGGAAATACCTCAGGTACATCCAGCCAACCTGGTATGTAAAGAAATACTTCAGGTTTTCGCCAAAAGTCGGTTTGTTAACGGTCTGGGTCTTGCCGTCTTCATCGGTAATGGTAATCGGGACTCCTTCACCACCCCATCTCTTATAAAAGTCAAGAGTGCCTTTGCGGTCCGACTCCCGGCTCCATATCCTCGGGAAAATAGTCATAAACCGGGGATCAAATACGGGGATGGTACCCTTCCTGTCATCCACGACAATATACTTATGAGTAGCCGAATCATGGGCATACACCGGGCTGCCATCCTCATACCCTACAATAGGTGCGTTATAATACTGGCCATAGAAAATGGGCCATGTCCCGTATTGTTCCCTGTTAAGGTAGGAAACCAGGCCTACTATATCTTTTGGGTCATTTTCATTGATAGGGGTATCGGCGTTGGCACGGATCACCAGGACCAGGAAAGTCGAGTATCCCATTAGCAGGAAAGCAAAAGCAAGTACGATTGAATTGATCAGGGGACGGTTTGTCTTGCGTGTATAATAAAGCCCCCATACGATAAGCCCGATCAGCAGTAGGAAATAAAAGATGGTCCCGCTTTGGAATGGCAGGCCGAAGGAGTTGACAAAGAGAATTTCAAACTTACCTGCCAGGTTGGGGATCCAGGGTATCACGAAATACATGATAAAAGCCAGCACCAGGACTGCGATCGCGAAAGTCAGCAACATTCCAAGGCGTGTCGGCTTGTATTTTTTAAAGTAGATGACATAGGCCAGGGCCGGAATGGTCAGGAGGTTCAGGAGGTGAACGCCAATAGCAAAACCAATCATCAGCGTGATGAAAATAAGCCAGCGCGAAGCATGTTTCTCATCGGCCACCGACTCCCATTTCATTATAGCCCAGAAGACCAGGGAAGTGAACATGGCCGACATGGCGTAGACTTCGCCTTCCACAGCCGAAAACCAGAAGGAATCGGTGAATGTAAATGTCATAGCACCAATGAAAGCTGCGGAAAAGATGGTCCACATGCGGCCTTCTGTCATTTCGCCATCGGGGGCAACGATCTTGCGGGCAAACATGGTGATAGTCCAGAAGAGGAAAAGAATCGTAAACGCGCTGCATATAGCACTCATGGCATTGATCATCATGGCAACTTTTGCAACGTTTCCAAAAGCCAGGAGAGAGATCACCCGGCCTATAAGCTGCATGGTAGGCGCCCCCGGGGGATGGCCGATCTGGAGTTTATATGTCGTTGAAATAAATTCACCCGGGTCCCACCAGCTTGCAGTGGGCTCTATGGTAAGTAAAAACACCACGGCTGCGATGGTAAAGGTAAGCCAGCCGAGGATAGTGTTCAGTCTCTTGTAAATATTCATTGATCGGTTTTGAATGGGCTGCGAAGGTACAAAAATTGCGCTTATGTGAAAAAATTGCTACTTTTGCAGCCTGTTTTCCGCAAGCCTGAACATGCCTGCGGATCATGGTTCACTGATCACGGAATTTGTCCCGTGGTGTAATGGCAGCACTAGAGATTTTGGTTCTCTTGGTCTAGGTTCGAATCCTGGCGGGACAACAAACACAAACTACAGGAGACAGTTAATCAATGGATTGGCTGTCTTTTTTTTATGTACGGGTTCAATTAGTGTAAAATATGAAACTAAATTCACAACCGGTTCAGGTTGTAGGAGCAGTAATTTTGACGGTTTACGTATCGATCCCT
>JAPLDN010000215.1:0-13047 GCA_026391755.1 Bacteroidota bacterium | reverse complement strand
AGGTGATCCTGCTGTTTCGGCAGGTTGATTCTGCTTTTTAAGGTACTCTGCATCCGAATATTCCAGTTACTTTTTCCCCAGTTTTGCAATGAAGACAGCTTGGTAGCCAGCTACCGGACTAGTCAGGATAATGGAGCCAATGCTATTTGGGGAATTTAACAAACTTCCCGTCACGTATACATTTGCTGACGCATCCAGAGCCAACGAGCTTGGGTAAGCAATAGATGAAGTTCCAGTACCGCTCGCCCATTGAACATTTCCGTTTATGTCGTACTTCGCAACAATAAAATCCACCTTGTTGCCGGAACTATTAAAATTCACCATTGCGGCTGAGCCAAAAATGGTTGCGGGATTAGGGAACAATCCCGCCAGGTATGGGTTCCCGGCAGCATCTGTGGCGACGGATTTAGCCCCTTCGTCCGCATTCTTACTACATCCTATGCTTTTCCCCCATAGAACCTTCCCGTTTGCATCGCACTTTAACAGAAAAATATTGGGTTCATCCGGGCTTAACGTCTGAACCGTACGTGCACCAAAGGAAATACTTTGAAACCATCCGGCCACATATATATTTCCGGAAACATCCACGGCTATTGATTTCGCCCCCGCCTCATCGCACTTCGACCAGAGCAGGTTTCCATTGGCGTCGCATTTCAAAAGTAACATCATACCTGCCTTCCTCGTCGAAATGATGGTACCTGAAGGTAGGGTATCAAGAAAAAATCTTCCGGCCACGTATACACTGCCGGAGGCGTCCGTGGCGATAGAACTTGCCCAGTCATCATACGCTCCGCCAGCACTTTTTGCCCATAGAAAGTTTCCATTGGCATCATATTTTGCGAAATACATATCTTTAGAATTGCCGGTTTTATCTGAATTGTTAAGGACGGAAGAACCAAAATTGATTCTGGGGCTATTAAACCCTCCGGCGATGTATATGTTTCCGGTTGGGTCAGTCGCGGCCGAGGCAATTTCAATGTCTTTTGATCCGCTTATGTTTTTTCGCCACAACACTTCCCCGCTAGAGTCATACTTGGAAACAAAAATGGAAGTGTTTCTATATATTATTTTAACTGTGGGCCCCTCGAAGGTAGAATTAAATTCTCCAGCCACGTATATGTTTTCTGATGCGTCTAATGCGATGCTAACAGCATCATCATAGGTGTCTTTTCCAGTGCTTTTCGCCCATAGGACATTTCCGTTGGCATCGTATTTCACTAAAAACATGCTACTCCAGCACTTGTTCTGTAATGAAGTGCTGTCAAAAGCGATCTGTTTACTGATAAATTTTCCCGCAATATAAACATTCCCTGAAGCGCCAACCGCGACGGATTTTGCCTTATCATCACTTCCTCCCGCGCATTTTGCCCATAACCAATCAGGGTTCTGAGCGAAAGACATTTTGCCTGAAAAACCTGACAAGCCAATTACCAGAAGTAAGATCGCTTGTTTCATATACATATAAAGTTAAAAAATTTTTATCCTAATTCACGATCTTGTACCATTCTTCAAAATACCAGCCCTTTCTCGCTACTATTTTTGAAGCTCCGGCAACGCTCTCACCTGGTTTCAGAGCAAACAAATGATCTGAATCCACATAGAACATCACAGGCTGGCCATCGAGTGTCGCATTCATTTCAAGTTCGGGTATACCGGCCTGGTCTCTGCAAGTAATTGTTACCGGAAGTTTAATAAGTTGCTTACTTGCAGTGCTGATATAAAGTGTGTCCTGGGTGGATTCGCCAATTCTGAGCGCAACAGGACGTTTTAAACACTTCACAATATAAACGGCTACAGCTTGGTCATCCAGAGTTGTGACGGCCACTATACCTTCCTTCGTTTCCTTGCAGGTTGCTACTATGTTTATAGAACGGCCTTTCCCGTTAACGTCAAATGCAAAGCGGGTTTCCCTGAACGACTCGCCTGATTTAAGTATGTGGTTAAGGCCATCCTTTGAGGTGTACATACAAATCAATGGCTTTGCAGATGCCGTGTCGGTTTTGATTGTCTTAGGCTTATCTGTCTTTACTTCCTGGGAGTATCCATTCATGGTCATAAACCCAAGTGCAAGAAAGATTATCAGGAAGGGGTTGATGATTCTTTGCCGTTTCTGCTTTTGCTGACATTTCATGTGTTTCATATTTAAACTGTTATACAATCGGTCGCTTAAGGCTTTCATTGAAACCTTCTTATCATCAAGATATCTCACCATTATTTTAATGAACCTTTGCTTAAGCCTATCAAAATGCCTAGGATAAAGGTATTAAAAGATGGCATGGTAAAACATCAGGTAAAACATTTTCTTCTTTCACATTCTTTACGATGCTTCGATTAAAGGGTTAATAAAATCATTTATCTGATTTTATGATTGTTATAAGCAAGATAAAGAAATGAAAAGCAGCTTAGAAATTAAAATTCGCCTGGTGTGACGACCATAATTCAAATTCAAGTGCTTGTAATTCTTGTAGATACAGGTGTTTTTATGGTGCTTATCAGGTTTTTGTCTGATTTATATTATCTTTGTCAGGATGACCACTTTCCACGTTTCGTGAAGAGAGGGTCGGGGCAGTTGGGGATATATCTAATTTATTATTTAATCTCCCCCTTAAATTCCCTGCCTCTTTGGGGAGTAACATGGGTCAGGGGCTCAACCCCGGGTGTAATATCAGGATAACTGGTTTGATAACCTTAAATAATAATTTATGGATAAGCAGATTTTTACACCAGTCAAGTTGATTTTGCTATGCGTGATGACCTGCTCAGGCCTCTTCATTTGTGCACAGCCCGTGGCGGGCCCTGCGGGGAATTTAGGAAAAGATCCATCCATCCCTGCAGGAAGGACCCTGCTCGCCAGCGATACCGGCCGTGCCTGGCTAAACATAAACAACATCAATGCCCTGTTCTATGCACGGGGCAGCCATTTCTTTGATCAAAATGCCGCCTTCGAGGTTCCGAAGGGCAGCGGGAAAACTTCAGCCTTTTCCAACACCATGTGGATAGGCGGAAAAGACAGCCAGGGAGTACTGCATTTTGCAGGGGAACGTTACCGCCAGGGGCCGAATACAGGACCCGCGGGTTCCAGTCCCGATTTCTACTGCGGCCCGGTCATGGATCCTGCTTATTATTCAGCACGCCAGGATTCGATATGGAGCCATGTATGGAACCTGAAGAAAACCGATATAGAATATCATAAAGCTCATTATACCGATCCGGGTTACCAGCCTCTTCACGATATCGTTACCTGGCCCGGGAACGGGAATACCTCCATGGGTCAGGCATCACAGCTGGCTCCCTTTTTTGATGTGAACGGCGACGGAATATACAGTCCCATGGATGGCGACTATCCGCTGATCAGGGGGGACCAGGCATTGTTCTTCATTTTCAACGATGACCGGGGGCCCCACCTTGAAACTATGGGAAACAAACTTAGAGTGGAATTCCATGGAATGGCCTATGCCTGGAACCTGCAAAATGACTCGGCTTTCAAGAACACCATCTTCCTTAACTACCAGATCTTCAACCGTTCCCAAAACACTTACGACAGCGTATACCTTGGGATTTTCACCGATATCGACATCGGTTATGCTAATGATGATTATGTAGGCTGCGATGTTGCAAGGAACATTCATATAGGATATAACGGAACGCCTGTCGACGGGTTCGGGGAACCTTATGCTTACGGTGCAAATCCTCCTTCGCTCGGAGTTGTAATACTTGCGGGGCCTTATATGGATCCCGACGGCATTGACAATCCCAAATATGACAGCTACGGCCACAGGCTTTGCGATTACAGTGTGAACGGGCAGTTTTTCGGCGATTCCATTGTCGATAATGAACGGCTCGGGATGTGCCGTTTTATCTATACGAACAACTCGGGGGTCCCGTCATACATGTTTGATCCGAGATACGACTACCAGTATTACAGTTATATGAAGGGATTCTGGCTCGACGGCACTCCCATTTCATACGGAGGAAACGGTCATACCAGTACCGGAGCATATGGACCAGCATGCCGGTTCATGTTCCCCTGGGAATCAGACTCCCTCAACTGGGGTCCAGGTGGCATCCCTCCATATGGCCCAAAGAACTGGACAGATTCATCGGCCGGTAATAATCCATTCGACCGGAGGGGAATCCAGGTTTCGGGCCCTTTTACCTTCCATGCCGGAGCTGTCCAGGAAATCGACCTTTCGTTCAACTGGGCCAGGGATTATAATTCAAAAAGCTCTATGGGCTCAGTTTCAAAGCTGAAAGATATGACCGATATAGTGACCCAGGCCTTTGTTACAAATACCCTTCCAGGAGGTGGAACATTCACCGGCATCCTGAACAGGATCAGCCCGGACAATATCGGCCTGAACATCTTTCCCAACCCGGCCAGGGACAAGATCAACATTGAGTTGCTGTGCAGGGATGCAAACCAGGCTGTAAATATTGAACTGCTGAATATGGCAGGACAACTTCTTAAAACGCTTACCTTAGGCAGCTCACTTAATACAATTGCAATCGATATCGCCGATGTTCCGGGAGGGATCTGTTTTGTTCGCGTCAAAACCAGTAGCAGTGTAATTACCAAGAAAATTGTGATCCTGAAATAATCCTCATTTTTTATTTGGATACGAGAGTATCAGCTTTCAAACGATGTATTACTTTGGTTGTATCAGGAACGGATTCACTCCAAGCTTCTCAACAACATATTTAATCACCAGCTGTGCTTTCACGCTGTTCCCGGCTGCATCGAGCGGCGGAGAAACTACCGCGATCCCGAATTTGCCCGGGCAAACGGCCAGCAGTCCACCGCCAACCCCGCTTTTTGCAGGTAAGCCTGATCCGAAATACCATATTCTGGAATCATCGTACAATCCGGCCGTTGCCATGACAGGTAGCGTATACATGACTGTTTCGGGGGTAACCACTTTCTTTTTTGTAAGCGGATTAACACCTCCGTTAGCCAGGGTTGCTGCCATTGTGGCGAGATCTTTGGCATTCACGTTGATGGCGCATTGCTTTGTGTAAATATCGGTTGCCTGGACAGGATCGAAATACATTCTTCCGTAGGCCAGGAGCAGGTGTGCAATAGCCTGGTTGCGGAGATTGTCTCCCGCTTCGCTGATATAAACAGGTATATTGAGGGAAAGAGGCCTGCCTGCAAACTCACTGTGAATGTTCAGAATGCTTTTCCACTTTGCGGCAGAATCAGCGCCATTAACGAGGCTGGTGGCGGCAATGGCACCCGGATTCACCAGGGGGTTTATCTCCTTGCCTTTTTGCAGCTCAACAGCCACGATGGAATTGAACCTCATCCCCGTAGCATCCACCCCTATTTTATCCATGACTGCCTTTGGGCCTTGTTCCTCTATTACTTTTGCCATGGTGAAAACCTTGGAGACGCTTTGAATGGAAACCATAGACTGGACGTCCCCTTTTGTGTAAACCTGCCCATCGGTCATAACGATCGCAATACCGAAGATTTTCGGATCTACCTGTGCCAGCTCTTTAATGTAATCGGCATTCTTTCCTTCCTTTACATCCTTGAACTTTGAATAAGCTTCATCCAATGCAGCCTGGATCTTTTCTTTGATCAGTGTATTCCCCGTCTGGGCTAACAGTAAGCACGGACGAATGAATACAAACAGGCTAATGATCATGACAGTAAACACACCTGACCTGTTGATAAAATTTTTCATTGCTTGTTCCTCCTTTATAAATAATTACTGAATCTTGAATATTATTTGTTTGTGATTGTCAAAACATCTTTACTTTTTCTTGGCATAGAATATCCTGGAGAAAGAATACTTAAAGCTTAGGTTTATCTTGGTGGCCTGGGAGGTGTAAGCTGAACTTTCACCCAAGGCTGCCATATAGTTTTGCCGGTATATCCATTGAAACTCGACGCCAACCATAACGTTTTGCCAGGGATAATAGAGGAGATTTGCTTCAACAAAATGACCTAAATGATATGCCTCCGGTTTCTGTCCGTCCGAATTCGTAATCGTTGTATTTGACCAGCCCACAGAACTTGTAAATTTCTTGCTCCAGTTCAGGTCGACAAATGCCACAAGTCCCAGGTCAGGCAATGCAACTCCAACTATGGGTTTCGTTTTATCACCGGGATTCTTCTGTACACCAATATCCACAGGAGCATCATTAAAATAGTTTTCGACTCCTTGTCCGTAGACAGCCTGCAGGTGAAGAACGATTACCTTCCCGATGTTGAGGCCTGAACTTAAACTGACCCCCCATCCAATGGCATTGCCGCTCAGGTCCATGGTATCCGCGCCCGTTGGGTCCTGGTATTTCCATCCAATATAACGCACTGCTGCCCCAAGCTGAACATAACCCCATTTCTTTCCCGCGTATCGAAAGTGACCGGTAAGATCAGGAAACGTAAAGTGTGGTTTTACATATGATAATTCTGTACGGTCTGAGAAAGCCCCGCCATCACCGCTGGCGCCAGGCATTTCAAGTGCGAAAACAAGATGTGTCGGTCCCATGATCGGCATATATCTTACCTGGACATTCCTGTAAAAGAGCATTCCACAGGGGCCCCAGTATTCGAGCGTATTCGGGAAAACATCGAGATCCATAAATGCACTCTCGGTCTGACCTGCACCGATGTGACCAAGCTGGCCATAGGCATGTCTCAGCCGTATAGTTGTTTGTCCGGCATTTGCACCCACGCCGAACATGTCAAAATCAAACACCGTTTTAAATTCACCCCATTTGGTCTGCATAGAGCTTTTTACACCAAAACGTGATTGGCGGACACTGAAATAAAAATTGCCGTCAGGTCCGAATTCGTTAGCGTATGCTGGCAATTTGGAAGGCCTCATAACGTCGTACCATTGCGGGTTGACCGAATTGAAATTATAACCCATGTCTGTTTGGGCAAACCCGTATACTTCAAACCATTTTGAACTGTCAGCTTCCTGCGCCCTGGCAGTGGATATCCAGCACAAAACCATTAATAAAAAAGTAATTTTCATTGTTTTCATAATCGGTTTTTTGGTGATTATCGGGTTAATATTCATGCATGATTCGTTAAGAATGTTCAGCATCGCTGATTTCCTGGATTTTTACGAGTTGTTGCCTAAAGCTTCCATTTTTGTGCAAATGCTTTATCGATCCTTGTATTCAGATTTTACTTCGTTCAGTATTTCGTCAGTTATCGACTCAAATTTATGAATTTCTATTTTTTGTACATTTAAGGTTTAAAAGTATAATAAATTCCAACAGGAATGTTGACTTTTAGATACCTGGATTACAATTTATTTTTCAGATTTTTCGATACCTTTTCTGGCGCGGGTTTTGAAAGCATTGATCATAATAATCCGTTGCGGAAGGGCTGAGTAAAAAAGAGATCGCGCAGAAATTATTCCGGAGCACTTATACAATAAACACCTACCGTACCAATATTATTAAGAAATCGGGGAAACAGACAATCACAGAGTTATTCCATGATTTGAAAGCACAGGGATTATTGTAGCCTTGTTAATTCTTCTTATCTGATATCAGCAAAACAATTCCCATTGAATGTAAAAGATGTCTGAACTTTTTACGACCAATGAAATATCACGGAAAGGCAGTTTATTCTTTTACAATCTTTCTTACTTCAACTTTGTCATTATTCACGAGCCGGAGGGTATATACACCCTTTGCAAAACTACTCATATCCAGTTGTGTTTTAGCAGATACCACCTTCTGAATTAACACTTCCTGCCCGCTGACATTGAAAACTGACAAAGTGCTGTTGACTGCTGATTGCAATGTTTCGACTGTGAGTGTATTTTTCACCGGGTTGGGGTAGATCCTCATCCCACCCTGCCCATTGTTGTGTTCTTTAACCCCGACCAGAATGGATTGCAGATTGACCTTTTCTGCGTCGATAACCTCCTTGGTGGTTAAATCCTGAACCCAGGCAACCAATTCATAATCAGTTACCAGATCACCACCCCAGGCAGGATTATATGTGAATGTTAAAGGAACCGTCACCTGGTTTACATTAAGTAGATCGATCGGGGTTCCGGAGGCATTAGGCGCCATGGCACGGCTGACAAATTCCAGATGGGTTTGCCCCTGCCAGTTTACCATGATATGTGATTGTGTCAAGGCTAATTGCAACACCAGGTTACTGTTGGCATAGGGTGTCTCTCCAAACCTGTCCACAATGACAGAAACGCTATATGTATTGCCTGAGCTGTATCCTTCGCCGATGGTAATACCAAAGGCAGTTTTTATTGCGCACTCTGATTGGTATATCGGCAAATACGATGGATACAGACTAACCGTATGATCCCCTCCGGCAAGCTGTTTGATCCCATCAAAAATGGCCGTTGGAAAACCAGAGACATGATAATAGGTATTCCGCGCATTCGAAGCAGTATAGGCATAAGCGTCGCCGTTATGATTTTCCACCACCGCTACCTGTTGACCGTTTTCAACAAGGTCATCTGCACCCATGGCAGCTCCCGGACAATACTGACACCAGGTACCCGTCGCGATCTCCAGCAAAACTTCCTGTTTATTATGCGTATAGGTATAAACCGTTTTTATAAGGGTGTCATTGGAATGATCCATGTCTGAGGCTAGCGAAGTATATATTTTCACATTATATATCGCCTCAGCTACGGGGAGGGTGTATGATGAAAAGTTCACGACGGCTGTATCCCATGAGGCCAATGATGTTACAGTCTGATCATCGGTATATATCTCATTGTTGGCATAATTAAATATTTTGCAGATCACATGAAACCCGGTTTCGGTATTTATTCCGGTATTTTTTATCGTGGCTGAAGGTATTATTGGTGCAGTGTTCGTTAAATACTTTTCATTGTTGATTGACATGGTTGACAGATCGTCGGCAGGGGGAACGACAAGACTTACATCATCCACAAACATATTGTTGCCATACTGACTGTATCCTCTCAAAATAAGATAATTGATTCCGGTAAGGCCGGCCGGAAGAAGGTAGCTGTGTTTATACCATCCATCCACCGGGTTGTATCTTGGAATCGTTGCCAACCATGTTGCCCCAATCAAACTGGCTGCAGAATTATAATAAACTCCGATACTGTCATCATATATTGGCCAACCCGAATCGGCATATTGCCAGAAACTGAATACATGTACTGATGAACCGGTAAAGGTCAGGGGGGGAGAAACCAGCAGTGCATTCACTCTGGCCAGATAATCATAACTATTATATTCTGCCATGCCTGCGCCGCTATGCGGACTGCAACTGGGGTCCACACCGGCGGCTACCCGTTTCCACAATCCGGAGCCTAGAACCTGGATGTTCTGCCATCCGGCAGGAGGAAAAGTTGCTCCGTCAAAACTTTCATTTAAGGTTTGTGCCCATCCTGATAAGATAAAGCCCAGTAAAAACAGAATTAAATATATTTGTTTCATTTTTATATGTATAGATTTCTCTTGCAGTAATGTTTTACCGAATAATTTAATCACGAACTTAAGGGATTCCGAAAAGTGGTGCAAATTAATCATTTTATTCAATTAACAGACACAATTAGGATCATATTTGAAACACATTTTCGCTATTGCATTTTTAGAGATTTTGACATATCTTTACAATATAAATAAACTCAGCAACCTGAGTCAGCAAAATATTGAGCAAAAAAGATACTATGATACAACAGGGCAAAATCCTTTTTCTATGAAAAATTTACTCTTGAAACCGATTTATGGCTTGGTATTCCTGTTTTCATTATTAATTCTGATGGCAGGATGTCAAAAGAAAGACTCCGGTAGCAGCAGTACAGATTTGCTGGCCGGTGCCACCGAATACAGCGGTACTTACCCCACACCATCTAAAATCAGGTATACCGTTCAGGGAATCTCAAACAGGGTGACTGCTTTCCCGGGGCAGATGATCGCTTTTTTTAAAACAACTGCCGGCGCAGCAGAGGCATCTCAATTAATTACTGCAAACGGAGGGCATATTCTTGCTCAGATACCTGCCATTGGTTATTATTTTATTGGCATCGACTCATCGCTTACAGGTACGTTTATTAATACAATGATGGCCAATGCAACGGTTGATGGGGTAATCCCGAATGTGCTCAGCTACCCTAAAAGCGGAGTGGCCATTTTAGATAAATGCGGGTATGACCACGGGCAGGCTGTTCAGGCAACTTTACAGAATTGCTCAGGCACCTTGGATGAGTGTGAAGATATTACCCTGGGGGGAGGGAGCAATATCGCACCCCTGGGTAAAGAAATCCGGGCCATTATCGATCAGGCCAATAAAAACAACGGTGGCACTACATTAATTAATTTATCGTTCAATAGCGGTTTGGCTACTGAAAACCCTTATGACTTTTCCAAATTGGATACCGCGTCAAAAATTGAAGCCCGGGACTGCTGGTTTACCTATATCTATGGCATCCTCAAAACAATAGCTGCCCTGCCCCCTCAAAATCGTGAGAACTTTGTCATTACTATTGCAGCAGGAAATGAGAATATGCCCATTGGTGGTGTCCTGGACTACTTACGAACCCTTGACGGAATTGCTGATGTACTTAATAATAATGTCCTTCTTGTATCTACCGATAATATTCCCGGGATTCATGCAAATTATGCACCTGGTGATCCGGATGTGATTGTTATGAATAATTCTACAGCTTATCTGGGAACCTCCCTGGCCGCCCCCTGTGCAATGGGTTATATCCAGGCCATCATGAACGGGGAAGGTGTTACTGCAAAACAAGCAGTCGTGGCAATGAAAATGGCTTCTGAGGCCAATCCGGGACGGGAAGTGCTTCTGGGAGATGCTTTGGCAATCGCTGCATCTATTAAATCAGGTAAACAATATGCTGGTGGCCCTTTTGACCTGATCGGCAGTATCACCTGGAACTCAGGCCCTGATGGGATTTGCACAGTAACTTTAAGCTTTCATATGAAGTCGGTCAGGGTTTCATGGGATGGCACAAAAGGCACCCTGAGTATACCTGCTGTTGTTAACGTGGAACTGATATCCGGCAATTGCAGCCCGGCCGAAAATAATGGGACCGATTCAAAAACAATGTTGGGCAGTCTCGCCGGCTCCAATTCTGGTGTTACCGGTAGCGCCATGGCCACATTTATATTGGGAACTTCGCCTCCCCTGCCTTTAACCCTGAATTTTAATGGGAATATAAACGGAAGTGGAGATCTGGCTGGCACCTTCAGCACTCCAGCATTCGCCGGAACCATAGCCGTGGTAATGAAACATCAATGAGGCATACCGTATGCCCGGGATCAGTATATTTATAAGCGACACTATACTAACCATCCATAAGCCTGTGAATCTAACATTTACAGGCTTTTATTAGTTTACCGCCCCCAGGTAAATATTCATCAGCTTGGTTGCCATGACCATTGGCTTGCAGGATGTTGCATTGTAGCTGATCACAATGGTGACATTTTTGGAAGGACAGTACCCCGCCCAGTTTTTATACCCGGGGATCGTGCCGGTATGGCCCCACATGGGCGGACTGATCTTATGCATGATCCCCAGTCCGTATTCTTCGCAGTCCTCGCCAGGAGCGGGAACAACAGTGAGCCTTTGGGCCTGCCTTGCCGGGCTCAGCAGGGTACCTTTGTACAGGAACTCCACCCAGGCCTTCAGGTCATAGATGTCGGAAACCAATGCACCTGCACATCCTGCCATGGAAGGATCATAAGCCTCAGAAACATCGGTGGTGTCTTCTTCTGACCAACCGTAGCCGTGAATAAAATTTGCGGGCATTATATGATCTGCAGGATAAATAGTATGAAAAAAATTAAGGGAGGCAAAGATCCGTCGCTGAATCTCCGATGCCACTGAGTTCCCGGTGCGCTGTTCGATTATCTTTCCTGCAATGATTGTATTGGTGTTCGAATAATAGAAACCCTTTCCCGGCGAAAAATAAAACGGTTCGGTTTTAACCAAATCGATCAACTCCTGGCTGGTCCATTTTTTTAATGGATTGGTAATTAAACTGACCCGGAAGGCCTGCGTTTCGGTATAATCAAAGATCCCGCTGGTATGATTGCACAGCATCCGTATTGTAATGCTGTCGGCTTTCGGAAAATCAGGCAGAAATTTGCTTAGCTTATCCCCGAGATCAAGCTGTTTTTCATCGACCAGCATCAAAAGCACCGTATATGTATAAGTTTTAGTAATGCTCCCAATACGGAATTTCATAGACGAATCTGGCTTTGCAGCCGTCGACTTGTTTGCTTTGCCTATTCCCCTGATCCATACCAGGTTCCTGTCGGGAGCCCATATCCCGATAAGCATGCCGGGAATTTTAGAAGCAGCATAAATGGAATCGCTAACCTGGTTCCATTGGGCAGTTATCTGGTCATTCGAGGTCCCTGTAACCGTTTCGGCCTTTTGTTTGCATGAACAATCGAGAAACATTAAAAACCCCAGCATTAACAGGGACAAGCAAGCTGTTTTTTTCATAGAACTATGCATTTTCTTGTGATACAAAACCTGCCGGTCCTAAGCCTGTAAAAATAAACTCCCGGGCGGGTGTTTCCGGTATCCCAGCTAACAGTATAATGCCCTGGTTTCTGGGTTTCATCCACTAGTGTGGTCACAAGCTTCCCGTTAATATCATAAACAGCTAATGAAACCCGGGAATTTTGTTCAATACCATATGTAATGACTGCGGATGACTTTACCGGGTTGGGGCACATTGGTTCGAGTACAAGGCCGGAACCGGCAGTATCCTTCTCATTAATACCCAGTATGGAATTCAGTTTGCCGATCGTATACTTCAGCTCAACATCAATACTGTCGTTATACAGCTGATCAATTACCGTATCATTTATCGGAACACGGTAATCGGGTAATACACCCCCATGCATGGTTGAATCGCTGTCGATCTGAATTTTCATATTCTTATCAAGGGAACGTCCAACGGGGTATCTTAGGTACAGGTCATTCGGGGGCGGATAAAGATAATGATAGGACCAGTTTTCTATCATACCGAAAGAGCCGTTGCTGCCGTAAAAGCTGACAACTTTATTTTTCGGAAGCCTCTGAACGGCCATCGGTATCCC
>JAPLDN010000270.1 GCA_026391755.1 Bacteroidota bacterium | reverse complement strand
GAGAAGACCGGCGCCAAGATCGAAGTCTTTCTCTTACGGGAATTAAACCGTGAATCAAGGCTTTGGGATGTACTTGTCGACCCCGCCCGAAAGATCAGGATTGGAAATAAACTGTATTTCGGCGACGACGATACCCTGGTTGCCGAAGTGATTGATAATACCACCTCAAGGGGCAGAACTATCCGTTTCCTCTTCGACGGCCCATACGACGAATTCAAAAAGACCATTCAGAAACTTGGCGAAACTCCGCTTCCCAAGATACATAACAGGCCGGTCACCAATGAGGATAACGAACGTTACCAGACCATCTTTGCCAAGCACGAAGGCGCTGTTGCCGCACCAACGGCCGGTCTGCATTTCACGCGGGAGATCATGAAACGCCTTGAACTTAAAGGCGTTAGCTTTGCGGAAGTCACCCTTCACGTCGGACTGGGCAATTTTCGCACAATCGATGTGGAAGATCTGACAAAACATAAAATGGATTCGGAAGAAGTGATGATTGAACCCGAAACGGCCGAAATCGTCAATAAAGCCAAAATGGACAAGAAGAAGATCTGCGCAGTGGGAACAACAACCATGAAAGCCATTGAATCTTCAGTTACCGTTGGCGGTATGCTCAAGCCCTTCAAAGGCTGGACCAACAAATTCATCTTTCCGCCCTATGAATTCAGTATTGCAAATTGCATGATCACTAATTTCCATCTTCCGCAGACGCCCATGATGATGCTCACTTCCGCTTTTGCCGGTTTTGATTTCACTATGAAGGCTTACGAAGAAGCCGTTGAAAAGAAGTACAAATTCTTTACTTACGGCAACCCCATGCTTATCCTTTAAGCCTTGGAAAAATTTGCCATCATCGTGGCGGGCGGCAGCGGTAAGCGTATGAGTTCCGCCATTCCAAAACAATTTCTCCCCCTTGCAGGTATCCCTGTCCTTATGCACTCAATAAGGGCCTTCCTTGATTATAATGCCTCTGTAAAAATAATCGTAGCCCTGCCTCCTGAACTTATTCCCGAATGGAAAATGCTATGCTCACAGCATAACTTTAAAATCCCTCATACTCTTTCACCGGGTGGCAAAATGCGTTTTGATTCGGTAAAAAATGCTCTTTCTTTTTTGACTGCGGATGGCCTCGTCGCGGTGCATGACGGTGTGAGGCCTTTAATCAGCAAAGGTTTGATCTCACGGGCTTATGATCATGCCTTAGCGCATGGGAATGCTGTACCTTACACCCTGGTGACCGATTCGGTACGTTCTTCCCGGGGGAATGCAAATTCCCCTCTCGACCGCGGCAATCTCAGGCTTATACAGACCCCCCAGGCATTCCGGGTATCACTATTAGTTAAAGCATATCAGCAGGATTTCCTCGACAGGTTTACCGACGATGCAGCTGTGCTGGAAGCAGCCAATCAACCAATTAACCTCATCGGAGGTGAGCCCTACAATATTAAAATAACTTACCCCGAAGACCTGATAATCGCTGAAGCCTTAATGAAATACAGGCAGACCGTTTAAATCAGCCTTTATTTTCTGAACCTTCTTCCTTTCCAGGAATACATGCTGAATTGTCCGGCTACTGAGACCGTAAGGGAGTAAAAAAACTGGAAGACCTGGGCAGCGAAATAATAATTCAACAGCTTTTTCTTCTCAAAAAACCCGGCCATGAGCCATACCAGGGGGTATTCCACAAGGATCTTGACAAACCACAGGAATGAACTCAGGAGAAGGATCAGGGGATTAAAGATCCCGGCTATTCCTCCAATAAAGATCAGCAACGGTAATCCGAAGGTCAAGGCGCCTGAAAAAATCACAAAAGCATCCCTGTACCCACGGCTTTTTGAAACCCATCGTAACCTTTGTTCCCAAAAGTCATTCCAGGTGGCACAAGGGGATGTTAGCGCAATCGCTTCTTTTTCTTTAAGAAACACTACAGAACTCCCTCCAAAATGTTTTCTGAATTTCATCATCAGAAACTGGTCGTCGCCCGAATGGAAAACAGTATTCCCCGAAAATCCGCCTGCGTCAAGAAAAGCCTGGCGGGAGTATGCGAGATTGGCCCCATTGCACATCAGCGAAAAACCCAGGTTTGCCGAACCTGCAGTGACTCCCATTAGCCCCAGGAATTCAAGGACCTGCATCTTCTGGAACATTCCCTTTTCACCTGTAAAACTTACAGGTCCAAGCACCATCTTTACACCCTGCTTCCTGAATTCCCCGGCCATTGAAGCAATCCAGGATTTACCATGACGGGTATCTGCATCGGCAGTGAGCAGTATATCCCCGGAAGCAATGGCAACAGCTCTTTCTATAGCTCTCTTCTTTCCGCTAATCTCCCCCGTGTTCTGTTCAGTCTTAAGGATTGTCAGTTTCAGTTCCGGGTGTTCATTTGCCCACTTGCGCACTTTCTCGACTGTATAATCTTCAGAAAAATCATCCGAAACAATGATCTCGAAACAGTCCCTGGGATAATCCTGTAAAGCAAAATCACCGAGGCAGGAAGAGATGACCGTAAACTCATTTCGCACCGGCAGGATCACCGAAACTTTTAACATACCGGGCATTTTCGCAGCAGCCTCCCCAAGTGAATAATACTTTTTGATCGCGTACCCCCCGGGTTCGCGCTTGCTTTTCTTCAATGCTCCAGCTGTTATGGTGAGTATCATGATACTGTATAAAACTGCAGTAATTATGATAATACAGCTGAATATAAGATCAAAGTTCATGCAACATCAGGTTTCATTATTACGAAAGAACTGAAGGCGGAAAAGAAAGACGCTGCCCGCAATAGCAGGAATACCCAGGTTAATGAACCAAAGCAATACAGAGGCCGCCAGGATGCCAAGATTCAGGTCGGCCGATACCGCCATCAAAGGTGCAAAATAAAAACCGAAAATATAAATGGCAACTGACCCCCTGATACCGAGTTCGGTTAACGCAATTGTCGGGATAACAGCCATGATCAGGTAAACCAGTGATATCAGGAGATACGCGTAATAAAAAGGGATGCTTACTCCCAGTGCATGCAAGAGCAACAGATACTGGGTAGAAAAGACAAAATATCTCGCAAAGCTCAGGCCCATAAGGGTCCAGAGATCACGGTTGGAATACATGGTGAAAACCCTGAAGTATTTTCGTATCCTGCTGAGACCGTTTTGAAGGATCTTTTCCTTCCAGGTCGAAAGAAAAGACACGTTGAAAAAAAGCCCGAGGAGGATAATGTCGAGAAGGAGGACAAGGAATACAAATGCATAATAAAGGTATCCCTGGATAAATTCCGCAGCAGGCATGAATACGGGTAAAAATACCAGAAGTGCAACGGAACCTGTTAGTATAGTCACCAGTAACTGGCTCATACTTCCGATGACCGTAATAAGGATACCCTCCACATGACTGGCCTTTTTCAGGATAAATGCCCTGCCGAAAAATTCCCCTACCCGGTTGGGAGTGAAGGAACTGATTGTAACACCTGTTAGTACTGCCAGGACAGACTGCTGCAGGCTTACCTGCTCAACTTTCCGGATCAGGTTTTTCCATTTCCATGCTTCTATCATCCAGTTAAGTACCATTAACAGCATGATGAGAGCCAGCATCCAGAGGAATTTTGAAGAGACCAGGTCATCTTCCAGGGCTTTCAGGAGGGCGGGAAGATCCTGCTTCCAGAACACCTGGTTGATAATAAAAATGTAAGTGACGACAAGAATTACAAGCTGGATAAGAAGATTGTATCTTTTATATAACTTTGTCATGCCCGCAAATTTAATGTAAAAATGCCTGAATTACCTCTTGAAAAGATCATACTTGGGATTGACCCGGGGACCACCATCATGGGCTACGGGATCATCCGGATTTATGGTAACAACCTGAGTATGATATCCTGCGGCGTATTAAAGTTAGATAAATTCGACAATCATCCATTAAGGCTGAAACTGATTTTCGAAAAAACTCTTTCGCTTATTGAGCAGTATAAGCCCGACGAACTGGCAATTGAAGCACAGTTTTTCGGAAAAAACGTTCAGTCCATGCTGAAACTTGGAAGGGCACAGGGTGTCGCCATCGCCGCGGCATTATACAGGACTATTCCTATTTTCGAATACTCCCCCCGAAAAATCAAACAGTCTATCACTGGCAAAGGCTCCGCATCAAAGGAACAGGTCGCGGCCATGCTCCAGAGATTGCTGGCACTGAAAGAAATCCCCGAAAGCCTCGACGCAAGCGACGCACTGGCAGCAGCCGTATGCCATTATTTCCAGAAAGGCAGTGTTGAAACTGGGAAGAAATTTACTGGCTGGAAGAGCTTTTTAACAGCTAATCCCGGAAGAGTATCCGGGGAAAAGTGACTACTACATGAGCTTCTGATACACCATCCACCAGCGATCGGGGATGTCATTGTTGCAGGCCTGCTGGTAATCCTTATAGGAACAGGGCACCAGGTAATGCCTTTCGTACTTTATCTTTTGCTCGGCAGGAAGGGGGATCTCCATCCACCAGCGGTCAGTCTTTTTACTCTTGAAGAAAACAATTTCTTCTTTATGATCGCTTATGGTTACCCTGTACTTCAGATAGTCCTCTTCATTTTTAAAAGGAAAATCATGGGCCCTGTTGTAGTATCCGTCAATGAAATACCATATCATTTGCGAAACGAGGTGGGCAGTCTGCCCCTGGTGATCAAATTTTGGATTTACCTCATAGAATCCAATAGATGTAAGTTTATCGCTGATCCCGGCATACCTGACGATCTGGCAGGCCTCTTCCCCGTAAAATCCGTTCGGTCCGGCATTGCCGTTACCCGGCGCATCGGAATACCTTACCGCAGAAATATCAAAACTCAGCATATCGGCATTCCTGACAATAGGCTCAACTTCTTCAAGGCTTTCCCTAACGATCCCTACCCGGTAAGTATCAAAGAACAGGTTCTTCATCAGTTTTAATGCGTCCTGGTCTATGAAATAACTCTGATAGCCAATGTTGGCATAATTAAACAGATAGTTTGGCTGATGCAGGATTATGCTGCTCAGGAATGACTGCGAATCAAGTTCGTTCTCGGTTTTGCCCAGGTCGAACATAGGGTCAATTGCTACAATATTTATGATCTGGCCAAGGCTCTCATAGGCCTTGTAATTTGCAAAAGACAGGTCCTGCCCGCCACCGATGATTATCGGAAGAATATTGCTGTTGATCAGTTCTGCTATCGTACTGCTTAATGCAAAGTAAGTGTCGCTGGGAGAAAAGCCCTTCCTGATGTTGCCAAGGTCAACGATCTTATTTGCATATGGCCCCGGCGACAAGCGGTATAAATACTTCCTTACACTGTCGGGTCCAAGGTCGCAACCTTCATTATTTACAGCATTCCTGTCTTCTTTAACACCAATGATCGCAAGATTCGCATTGGTGAAATCAGGGAAATTCCCTGCTTCGGAATAGATCTCAATGATGCTGCCCAGGCGAAGCTGGCCCTGGCCTTCACTGATCACAGGGAATTCCGTTAAATCAATCGGGGAAAAGAAGGTCGAAATGTCCATGGCCAATTATTTTTTCTTTTTGGATTTCGATTTGGTAGGTTCGCTTGAGGTCAGTATCGCTTTAACATCATCGTAAGTAAGGTCGGCTGCGGTTTTCCCCTTCGGGATCTTGTAGTTTTCCTTTTTGTAGGAAATGTAAGGCCCATACCTTCCGTTCAGGACTTTAATATCGCTGTCTTCGGGATATTCCCTGATCACTTTTTTTATCTCCTCATGTCTTTTTTCATGGACGATCTCAATGGCCCTTGCAAGGTTTACAACCAGGGGGTCGTCCGATACCGGTAAAGAAAAGAATGCCGATTTATGCTTTATGTAAGGGCCAAATTTACCTGCGGAAACGATGACCTCGGTTCCTTCAAAATCTCCAAGGCTCCTGGGAAGCTTAAACAGTTCGAGAGTCTCATCAAGACTGATAGTATCAATGCTCTGACCTTTTTTCAAAGCTGCAAAACGGGGTTTAGCGTCATTGTCGGCCTCGCCTAACTGAGCCATCGGTCCAAACCTTCCTATCTTCACATAAATATTCAGTCCGGTTGCAGGATCAGTGCCAAGGAGTTTTTCACCTTTTACTTTTTTGGTATTCTCCATGGCTCCTTCAATTTTTTCATGAAAGGGAAAATAAAACTCTTTCAGCATTTCCTTCCATGCCAGCTTGCCTTCGGCTATCTCATCAAATTCTTCTTCAACCGTGGCAGTGAAATTATAATCCAGGATATCGTTAAAATTCTGGACAAGGAAACCTGTAACTAATCCTCCGATATCGGTCGGAAAGAGCTTCCCTTTCTCATACCCTACGGTCTCGGTTTTGACCGTTTCTGATACCGTGCTGTCTTTCAGGCTGATGTAATCATAGTTTCGTTGAACACCTTGCCTTTCTTCTTTGACGACATAGTCCCTTTTCTGGATTGTGGAGATGATGGGAGCATAGGTCGAGGGACGGCCAATACCAAGTTCTTCCAGCTTTTTAACAAGGGTTGCTTCAGTATACCTGTAAGGCTGCTGGGTAAACTTCTGCTGGGCTATCATTTCCCTCAATGAAAGCTGCTCGCCGGCTTTAAGGGGAGGGAGAACGCCTTCCTGATCATCTGTAGAATCCTCATCCGAGGATTCCATATAAACCTTCAGAAAACCATCGAAACGGATCACTTCTCCCCTGGCAATGAATTTTTCTGACTTACCTGAAACCCCTATGGTTACATTGGTTTTTTCGAGTTCTGCATCAGCCATCTGGGAAGCAATAGTTCGTTTCCAGATGAGGTCGTACAACCTCTTGCCTGAACGGTCGGCCTCAATATTTTTATTGCTCAGGAAAGTAGGACGGATTGCTTCGTGGGCTTCCTGTGCGCCTTTGGTTTTTGTAGCATATTTCCGGGTCTTCACATACTCCTCGCCAAAAGTCTCAGTCACTTCCTTACGGGCCATGGCCAGGGCCATATCGGAAAGATTCACCGAGTCGGTCCTCATATAAGTGATCTTGCCTGATTCGTAAAGCTCCTGGGCTACACGCATCGTATTGGCCACCGAGAATCCAAGTTTCCGGGAGGCCTCCTGTTGAAGAGTAGAGGTAGTGAATGGAGGGGCAGGGGATTTCTTTGACGGTTTTGTTTCGACATCTTCAACAGTGTAGTTGACATTTATGCACTGTTTCAGAAAATTAAGGGCTTCTTCTTTCGATTGGAACCTCTTGTTCAGTTCGGCACTGACGGTTTTCAGCTTCTTTCCTTCCTGGACAATAAAATCCCCTGTTATACGGTAGGCTGAGACAGCCACAAAGTTCCTGATCTCGTCTTCCCTTTCAACAATAAGCCTTACAGCCACTGACTGCACCCTGCCGGCCGATAAGGACGGTTTAATCTTTTTCCATAACAAGGGGGAAAGTTCAAATCCTACAAGTCGATCAAGAACACGGCGTGCCTGCTGGGCATCGACAAGGTTCATGTCAAGTTCCCTCGGATTATCTATGGCTTCGAGTATGGCCGACCTGGTAATTTCATGGAATGCAATCCGCCGGGTATTTTCTTTCTTTAACCCGAGAGTTTCCATGAGATGCCAGGCTATGGCTTCACCTTCGCGGTCCTCATCAGACGCCAGCCATACACATTCACTGTCCTGAGCGAGTTTTTTGAGTTCGCCAACAATCTTTTTTTTATCCGGAGAAACAATGTATTTCGGTTCAAATCCCTTATTCACATCCACTCCGAGATCCTTCTTCGAAAGATCTGCCACATGCCCCATGCATGATTTCACTGTAAATTCGCTCCCAAGGAATCCACCAATGGTCTTTGCTTTCGCGGGAGACTCAACAATCACTAGGTTCTTCGTCATAGTAGTAATGGATTTCAAATTCCAATCCGGGTACAAAAGTACGACAATTAACATAATACGTACCTTTGTGCCCATTTTAATCCTTAATCCGCCAAAGCGGGAAAGGTGATATATGACAGAAAAAAAAGTCAGGAAATTCCATATAGAAACCTACGGCTGCCAAATGAATTTCTCTGACAGTGAGATTGTTGCCTCAATACTTACTGATGAAGGGTTCGAGGCCTGCCTTGACCTTCTCGAAGCTGATATCGTCCTCCTCAATACCTGTTCAATCAGGGAGCATGCCGAGGACAGGGTGCGAAAACGCCTGCATTATTTTCGCTCCCTGAAAAAGAAAAAGCCGGGTCTGACCATTGGCTTGCTTGGCTGCATGGCCGAAAGAACAAAAATTGCCCTGATGGAAGAGGAGCAACTCCTCGATATCATCGCCGGCCCCGATTCCTACCGGCATCTTCCAGGCCTGCTTGAACAAGCCGGCTCAGGACAAAAAGCAATCGACACAATTCTTTCCGCAGATGAGACTTACGCTGATATCCACCCGGTAAGGCTTGATTCCAACGGGGTTTCGGCATATATTTCAATCATGCGGGGATGCGAGAATTTCTGTTCATACTGCGTGGTGCCCTATGCCCGCGGACAGGAACGCAGCCGGGATCCGGGATCTGTAATCCGCGAAGCGAAAGACTTGTTTATACAGGGTTACCGTGAGGTGACACTTCTTGGACAAAATGTGAATTCCTATCAATGGAAAGAAGGGAAAGAAACAGTGAACTTTCCCGGCCTTCTTGAACGGATGGCGATTCTCGATTCGCAGTTAAGGGTCCGCTTCGCCACCTCGCATCCTAAAGACCTGAGCGATGAAGTGATCGAAATCATTGCAAAATATCCTAATATCTGTAAAGCCATACACCTGCCCGTGCAAAGCGGCAGCAATGCAGTGCTGGATAAAATGAACAGGAAATATACAAGGGAAGAATATCTCGGGAGGATCAGGGCTATCCGCAACAACATCCCCGGATGTGCAATATCAACCGATATCATCACCGGCTTCTGCGGCGAGACCGAAGAAGATCATCAGCAAACCCTTGGCCTGATGAAGGAAGCCGCCTTCGACTTTGCCTTTACATTTAAATATTCGGAAAGGCCTAAAACAATTGCAGCTGAACAATTCGATGATAATGTACCGGCCGAAGTGAAGGAAAGCAGGCTCAGGGAGATCATCGGACTCCAGCAGGAACTTTCATCATCCAGCAACCACAGGGACCTTGGCGAAACTTTCGAGGTTCTTATCGAAGGGGAATCAAAACGTTCCGATAAACAATACTTCGGCAGGAACTCCCAAAACAAGGTTGTGGTATTCCCGAAAACAGTACAAAAGCCAGGGGAATACGTAAAAGTGACCATAAAAAGGGCCACTTCGGCCACTTTGATCGGTGAGGCAATTTAAGGCCTTATCTTGCTGAATAACTGATATCTTGTATTTGCCGATCCGATATCCGCTTTAAGAAATTGTCATGAAAATTTTAGGATGTTTCATGCATTTTTTTAGTTTTGCCTGAAATTCCTTAATTTTGCATGCTCAATTCCAGCAATATATGAAGCATACGCTTAAAATGCTTACACAAGCAGTTTTCCTGCTCCTTGCAATAACCATCCTGTTTTCTTCCTGTGTTCCGCAAAAAAAGATCCTCTACCTGCAGAAGCAGCAGGAAAAGGATACTGCCAGTTTGTATTCGCATAAACATCCGCCCGACTACAGGATCCAACCAAGGGACAATGTTTATATCAGGTTGTTCACCCTGGATGAAAAAAGCAACCTGTATTTCAACAAACAATCGGGTTCAAGCAATTACAACGATTATGCAAACGATGCCAGCATTTACCTGAATTCATATTCGGTTAGTCCTGATGGTTATATTGATTTTCCCGTGGTAGGTAAGATCATGATCAAGGACCTTACTGTTTCCCAGGTCAAAGACGTGCTTCAGAAACTTGTGGATGAATACCTCAAAGAAACTGTGGTGGTTGTAAAAATGGTGAACTTTAAGATCACCATAGTGGGGGAAGTAAACCATCCTGGTGAATTCACCATCTACCAGGACAAGATCAATTTTTTCGAAGCGATTTCCCTTGCGAATGACATCACTGAATTCGGTAACAGGAACAAGGTCCACCTGATCCGCCAGACTCCTGGAGGTTCAAGGGTATTCACCCTGGATATGACCTCCGACAGTTTTCTCAAATCAGACCAGTTTTACCTTCAGCCCAACGATATCATTTACATTCAACCCCTGGGCTACAAGCGCTGGGGTCTGGGCTCGACCTTCCCCTGGGCTATCGTGATCGCGGCCATATCCACAGGACTGCTTCTGATCACCTATGCAAAGTCATTGTAATCTGTAAACCCATCTTTTGTGAACGATAATCTCCAGGACCTCCAGCAACAGCAGCAACAGTCGGTCGACTATAAAGTTCTGCTTTTCAAATTTTACCGTTACTGGTATTTCTTTGCAATCACGGTGTTTATAGCCCTGATCATTGCGTTTATTTTTAACAAATACACCAGCCCGGTATATGAAGTCAAAACTTCGATCCTGATCAAGGACAAATCGGAGAACAAGCTCAATGCACAGGCTATCATGGGCCTGGGAGGCCTCAACAACATGCAGAACCTCCAGAACGAGATCGGGGTTTTGTCTTCCTACACTCTTACATACCGTACCATTTCCAAGATCGGGTTCGAAGTTTCATATTTCAGCGAGGAAAACTTTATAGGCAAGGAACTTTACAGGGAAACCCCGTTTACTGTTGAAATGGATACCGCATATCCCCAGCCGGTAAATATGCGCTTCAATGTATCTATAAGCTCCAAAGACAAATACCGTCTTGAAGCAAAAGAAGAGGATATCAGGTTCTACAACTTCTCGAAAAAGGATAAAATCGCAGGTCGCAAAGAAAGGGTTGCCGTTGATGAGACCTATGAATTCGGGAAGTGGGTACAGGGTAATAATTTCCGCTTCAGGATATTGCTTACTCCTATGTTTAATCCCCAGAAAGATCTCAGCAAAACTTTTTATTTCCAGCTTAACGATTATGAATCCCTGGTGACCCAGTTTAAAGGCTTCAGCCTGGAACCTATCAACAAAGAAGCATCCATCGTTGAGATAAAGCTCAAAGGCGGGAATGTGAATAAACTGATGGATTTCCTGGATGCGCTTTTAAGGGAATACCTCGCCAAAGACCTGGAGCGTAAAAACCTGGTTGCGGGCCGTACCATAAATTTTATCGACAACGAACTACAGGATATCAGCGACACTCTTCATTCAACCGAGAGGGCCCTCGAAGTTTTCCGCACCACCAAGGAAGTCATGAACCTTGACGACGTAACCAAACAGGTTTTTGAGAAAATGATGGAACTCCAGGATGAAAAGGCGGTTCTGATGGTACAGTCAAAATATCTTACCAATCTTTCACAATACCTCGAAAAGAACCAGAAACTTGATGAGCTGGTCGTTCCGGCCTCGATGGGAGTTGAGAATCCCATGCTCAACGACCTCACAATGAAGCTTACCGACCTCTACACCAAACGTACGGAGATATCACAATATTCAAGAGGCAAAAATCCAACCCTGGTCTCCATCGACCAGCAGATCTCCACTATCAAGAACGCCCTGGTCGAGAATATTAAAAGTGCCATTAATACTAACAACATTGCACTTAAGGAGATCAACGACCGCGTGTCTCAATATACATCGAAGATCAGCACCCTGCCTGAAACCCAGCGTGTCCTTTTCGGTATTGAACGCAGGTTCAAACTCACCGATGCTATTTATACTTTCCTGATGCAAAAGCGTTCGGAAGCCCAGATAACCCAGGCTTCAAATCTCTCCGACAATGAAGTTGTTGATGCAGCCATGGGTGGTTCCAGCCCTGTTTTTCCGAAGAAAAGCCTGAATTATATCATTGCTCTCATCCTTGGGATCATCCTTCCTGTCATTTACATTCTTGGCAAGGATTATTTCAACGACAAGATCATGGAAAGAGAGGATATTGAAAAGATCACCAATCTGCCTATCGTGGGGCATATCATACATTCCGATAAAAAGAATGATATTGTCGTCATTGACTCTCCAAAATCAACCATTGCAGAGTCTTTCCGTTCGGTGCGTACGAATCTCCAGTACCTTCTCCAAGGTAAAGAAAGGATCACGGTACTTGTCACGGCCGATATGGTGAGTGCCGGTAAAACATTCACTTCAATAAACCTGGCCTCCATCTATGCAATGTACGGGAGGAAAACACTTCTGATGGGCTTTGACCTCCGCAAACCCAAGATCTATCAGGATTTCGGGCTTACCAATGCAGAGGGGATCTCCTCTTTCCTGATCAATAAAAGCAAGCTGGAAGATATCATCCAGTTTTCGGGGATAGAGAACCTTGATATCATCATGGCTGGCCCGGTCCCTCCGAACCCTGCAGAACTTATCGCTTCGCCCCGATGTGCCGAAATGTTCATCAGGCTAAAGGAGATCTATGACTATATCATTATTGACACACCCCCTGTCGGACTTGTAACGGATGCCTTCCTGCTGATGAAATTTGCCGATGCAAACCTTTTCCTGGTCAGGCAGAATTATACGCATAAAAAAATCTTTGCAACCATTATCAGGGATATGGAAAAGCGCAATATCCCCGGCTTGGCCATCCTGGTCAATGACGTAAAACTCACCCGGAGTTCCTACGGTTATGGCTACGGTTACGGTTATGGCTACGGTTACGGCTACGGTTACGGTTATGGCTACGGCTATGGCTACGGCTATGGCTACGGTTATTATTCCGATGACAAGGAATCGTCAAAGAAGAAAAAATCAACGCTGCAGAAAATTTTCGGCAAAGCCTAAGCTTGAAGGGAAGTAATGAAGGACTATAATTTAACGCATCTCAGGGAGCTTGAGTCGGAAGCCATCTATGTATTAAGGGAAGTCGCCGCCCAGTTTGAGCGGCCTGCCTTGTTGTTCTCGGGAGGCAAAGATTCAATCGTTTTGGTGCATTTATCCAGAAAAGCCTTCCATCCTGCCGCTTTTCCGTTTCCCTTACTCCATATCGACACGGGCCATAATTTCGCTGAGGCTATAACTTTCCGCGACGACCTTGTGAAAAAGTTCAACGCAAGGCTTGTCGTTGGCTCAGTGCAGGAATCCATTGATACCGGCAGGGTGATTGAAGAAAAAGGCATCAATGCAAGCCGCAATGTACTCCAGACCATAACCCTGCTCGACACTATCGAAAAATATAAATTCGATGCAGCCATAGGCGGGGGCCGCAGGGATGAGGAGAAAGCCCGTGCCAAGGAAAGATTCTTTTCCCATCGTGATGAATTCGGTCAGTGGGATCCGAAAAACCAAAGGCCTGAACTCTGGAATATCTTTAACGGGAAAAAGAGAATGGGTGAGCACTTCAGGGTGTTCCCTATCAGTAACTGGACCGAAATGGATGTATGGCAATACATACTCCAGGAAAATATTGAGCTTCCCAGCCTTTATTTCACCCACGAAAGAGAGGTCTTCTTCCGCGACGGCATATACCTGGCCAAAGCCCCCTTCATGGCTATGAAATCTACTGAAAAAGCCGAGAAATTAAGGGTCCGCTGCCGTACTGTCGGAGATGTCTCATGTACCGGATTAGTGTTATCGACTGCGGATAACCTTGAGGATATCATAAAGGAAATAGCGGCTACAAGGGTAACCGAGCGGGGCGGACGGTATGATGACAAGCGATCCGAGGCTGCCATGGAGGACAGGAAAAAAGAAGGATATTTTTGATGTACAATGTATCAAGTACAATGTACAAATAATAAAATAAGATGATGGCGACTAAGGATATCGATTTCTCAAGCAAGGGGTACCTGAATATGCAGCTGCTCCGTTTTACAACGGCAGGCAGCGTCGACGACGGGAAAAGCACCCTAATAGGGAGGCTGCTGTACGACAGCAAGTCGCTTTTTGAGGATCAGCTGGATGCTGTCAAACGGGCCAGCGTGCAAAAAGGGAGCGAACACCTGAACCTGGCCCTGTTTACCGACGGTTTAAGGGCCGAACGCGAACAAGGTATCACTATCGACGTAGCCTACCGGTATTTCGCGACGCCAAACCGAAAGTTCATAATAGCCGACACCCCCGGCCATATTCAATATACACGGAATATGGTCACAGGAGCTTCCACTGCAAATGCTGCCATCATCCTTATCGATGCACGAAACGGGGTTATCGAACAAACATACCGTCATGCTTATATCGCTTACCTGCTGGGCATCCCGCATATAGTGGTATGCATTAATAAAATGGACCTCCTTGATTACAGCCAGGAGGTATTCGAAAAAATAAAAGCCGATTTTAATGCCTTCGTCGCAAAAGTCCTGCCCGGTGAAGACCTGCGTTTTATCCCGATCAGTGCCCTGAAGGGCGATAACGTGGTGAAACCTTCACAGAAAATGGAATGGTATAACAACAGCACCTTGCTTGAAACCCTTGAAACAATTCCAATCGACCAGGACCACGACATGATACACCAGCGCTTCCCGGTACAGTATGTCATACGGCCCGAATCAGACAAATATCATGATTACAGGGGATACGCAGGCCGCATTGCAGGTGGCATCTTCCATCCCGGTGATGACGTCATGGTGCTACCGGCCGGGATAAAAACCAAAATCAGGCAGATTGATACCTTCAACGGCCCCCTGGATGAAGCGTTTCCGCCCATGAGCGTGACCCTGCTATTAGATGATGACATCGATATCAGCCGTGGAAATATGATTGCAGGCGCCGGCGACCTGCCTAAAGCAGCTTCGGAATTTGACAGTATGATTTGCTGGATGAACCCAAAACCCATGCAATTCAACGGGAAATATGCCCTGAAAAATAATTCAAGGGATGTGCGTTGTGTCATAGATAAAATAGATTTTGTCCTCAACATCAATACCCTGGAACAAATCGCCGGACGCACAAGCCTGGCTATGAACGAAATTGGTCGTATCCACCTGCGTACAACCAAACCTCTTTTCTTCGATCCTTACACGGTGAACAGGCAAACCGGGAGTATTATCCTGATTGACGAAGCAACAAATGAAACAGTTGCTGCAGGAATGATCCTCTGAATTCCTTGAATTCCTGCAATAAATCTGTAAAAATTCAGTTAATTTTATACCTGATTTATTGTCAGTTTTTAGCAACATCCTCTATGAAAATATTCCGACTTTTTTTATTGGTCTGCATCCTGTGTCCTGCATCCCTTTTAGCCCAAAGCCCCCAGATACCTATCGGACAGTGGAGGGACGAACTTCCTTACAATTATTGCAACTCCGTGGCGGAAGCGGGAAACCGTATCTATTCATCCACTCCCTATGCAGTATTTTACTTCGACAAGGACGATAACAGTGTTACCAGGATTACTAAAATTCAGGGCCTTTCCGATATCGGGATCAGCTGCCTGGCCTACAATTCTTCAACAAAAACCCTTGTTATTGCATATTCTGATGCGAATATCGACCTTATCCAGAATAACTCAATTATCAATATATCAGACATCTACCGTAAACCTATCCTGGGGAATAAAACCATCAACAGCATTTACTGCCAGGGAAACCTTGCCTATCTCCAGTGCGGATTTGGCATTGTGGTACTTGACCTCGCAAAGCAGGAGATCAGCGATACGTATTATATCGGGAACGGGGGAGGCCAGGTAAACGTTCTGAGCCTGGTCAGGGACGAGAGGGACACTCTTTGGGCAGCTACTGAGAAAGGTATTTACAAAGCCTGGAGCAAAGATCCCAACCTGGCAAACTATGCTGTGTGGAAGAAGGATAAAAGAATAGATACCACCCTGATGTACAACACAATAACATATTTTTCAGGTAAAATCGTGGTCAATAAACACAGGACCAGCGGCCGTGACACACTTTTCACGTATCAGGGTCAGTGGGCGGCCTGGAACAACGGGGAATCAAATCCTGTCATGAACCTGAACAGTATGTATAATTTACTTGTTGTAAGCTATAATTATTTTGTTGATGTGTTTGATCAGAGTTTCTCAAAATATAAAGTGATCAACAGCTATCCCGGCGCCGGATCATTCCCCCAGGATGCCATCTGCGATAAGAACCAGACGATCTGGATAGCCGACTCCTATTCAGGCCTGGTAAGTTATGAAATGAATTCCGACCAGGTAAAGACCTATAATCTCAGCGGACCCCTAAGTGCCAATGCGTTTAGCATGAGTACGTTAAATAATGACCTTTTTATAGCCCCCGGGGGTTATGATGCTTCGTTCGTACCACTGGCCCAGGCCGCTCAGATTTATCATTTTGACGATTCAAACTGGCAGAATATTTCCGGGGCCAATAATCCGCCTTTATACAATTTCAGCAATGTGGTTTCGGTCACGGCCGATCCATCCGATCCTAAAAGAATTTATGCCGCTACCTGGGGGTACGGCCTCCTGGAATTTTACGACGGAACCCTGACCCGCAGATATACCGAAGCGAACAGCACTCTCCATCACCATTCGGCCGGAGATACCGGGATTATCCGTGTTGGAGGTTCTGCATTCGATGCACATGGCTATCAATGGATCGACTGCTCCCATACAAATCAATGCCTTTCGTTGAAGAGAGGCAGCCAGTGGACCGGATTCACCATCGCCATCAATAACGAAACCGACCTTGGCCAGATCATTGCCACCCGGTACGACCAGGTATGGATGCAGATGCGTTACGGCAACCTGAACCCGAATTCTGTTTTAGTGTTTACCGATAACGGGACTCCCGATAACCCAAGCGATGACATGGCAAAGAAACTGAACAACACCCAGGGTAATGGGAATATTCCGGGAAATTCGGTGTTTTCAATGGCCGAAGATAAAAATGGCGAGATCTGGGTAGGGACCGAAAGCGGAGTGGGCGTGTTTTACAATCCCGATGACCTTTTTACCGCCACTCCTTCCGATTGCCAGAGGCCGCTTGTCCAGCAGGGCCAGTATGTTCAATACCTTCTTGAGAATGAACAGGTGAATGCCATCGCGGTCGACGGAAGCAACCGCAAATGGATGGGTACCGACAGGGGGGGCGCTTATCTTTTTTCAGCCGACGGTACAAAACAAGTTTACCATTTTACTGCGGAAGACAGCCCCTTGCTGTCCGACAGGGTAACTTCAATTGCGATCAACCCGGTAACAGGAGAGGTCTATTTTGGCACCGACAAAGGTGTTATATCATACAAAAGCACAGCCACTGAAGGAGGGGATTCTTTTGGCGACGTATATGCCTATCCCAACCCTGTTCGTGAAGGCTACCAGGGGTATATTGCAGTTAAAGGCCTTCTCAGCAACGCCCAGATCCGTATCACTGATGTCAGCGGAAGGCTGGTTTTCACGGGCAAGGCTGAGGGCGGACAGGCAGTATGGAACGGAAGCACTATGGATGGGAAAAAGGTCCGCACAGGTGTATACATGGTTTTTGCCTCGAATGAGGACGGCAGTGAAAAGGTTGTAACAAAAATCCTCGTAATTAACTAATGCTTGTCACGACAAGAGGTATCGTACTTCATTCATTAAAATACTCCGAGACCAGTATTATCGTCCGTATTTATACCGAGGCCCGCGGACTTCAATCTTACCTGTTCAAAGGGATCCGCAGTCCGAAGTCAAAAACAAAAGCAGGATTGTTCCAACCACTCACCCTGCTGGAAGTTGTAGCCAGTCTTAAAGAGAAGACTTCCCTGCATACGTCAAAGGAAGTCAGGCTGTTCCAACCTTACCTGAGTATTCCTTTCGATATCCGCAAAAGCTCCGTGGCCCTGTTTATCAATGAACTTCTTTACAAGTCGATCAGGGAAGAAGAAACCAACCAGGAACTCTTCGATTACTTATGGAGATCCTGCCTGTTGCTTGACTCGGCCGAGGATTCCCTGAATTGCTTTCCCCTAGTTTTTACGGCGGAGCTTACACATTTCCTGGGAATTCAACCCCAGCCCGGCTACACTGAGAAGAAAACCGTTTTCAACCTGAGTGAAGGACAGTTCCAGGTCATGATACCCGAAAAAGACGCTTATATACTGCCCGAACACGGAAAACTGTTTCATTCACTGATCACCACAACCATTGCTGAACAGTCGCGCCTGCATCTGAAACCGGCTGTCAGGAGATCACTGCTCGATTCCATACTGCTGTACTACCAGATCCACATCCCGGGCTTCAAGCCCATGAACTCCCATCACATACTTCATTCCGTGCTTTCCTGAGCCAAAGCAAGGCCCTGAGTCTGTCTTCAAAACTCTTCAATAAGGCCGGTATTGTCGTAAATCCTTATCTTTGCCGAAAAATTAAACATATGCAACTTTCTCTCACCGAGCAGGAACAAATCAGGCGTGATTCCCTTAATGAACTTTTCAGGCTCGGAATTAATCCATATCCCCCCGAAACATTTCCTGTCAATATTAGCGCGGCAGAAATAAAAGCGAATTATCCTTCTGATAATTCACTTTACCAGGATGTAAGCCTTGCCGGTCGTCTGATGACACGCAGGATCATGGGTGCCGCGTCTTTCGCTGAATTACAGGATTCATCAGGCCGGATCCAGCTTTATATCAAGCGCGACGAGATCTGCACTGGCGAAGATAAAACCCTTTATAATACGGTGTTTAAACGGCTTCTTGATATCGGAGATATTATTGGTGTAACAGGTTATGTATTTGTCACCCAGATGGGGGAGATTTCCATCCATGTGAGAAGCCTGACACTTCTTTCCAAATCCCTGAGGGTTTTACCAATTGTCAAGGAAAAAGACGGGGAAGTATTTGATGCATTTACAGATCCTGAGCAAAGGTACCGCCAGCGTTATGTGGATATGATCGTAAACCCCCAGGTCAGGAATGTGTTCGTTAAAAGGACACAACTGGTGAATTCGATGCGCCAGTTCCTCAACACCAGGTCATACCTTGAAGTTGAAACCCCTGTTCTTCAGCCCCTTTACGGAGGTGCAGCAGCAAGGCCGTTCAAGACCCATCATAACTCCCTCGACATGACCCTGTACCTGCGTATTGCCAATGAGCTTTACCTGAAACGGCTTATCGTTGGCGGGTTCGAC
Source organism: Bacteroidota bacterium (assembly GCA_026391755.1). Classification (GTDB taxonomy): domain Bacteria; phylum Bacteroidota; class Bacteroidia; order Bacteroidales; family FEN-979; genus CAIRDP01. The sequence goes on along the minus strand of JAPLDN010000270.1, from coordinate 1,674 downwards.
GGGGTTTATGAATTCTCAAAAGACTTCCGAAATGAAGGGATGGACCGTTTTCATAATCCCGAGTTCACCCAGATGGAATTATACGTGGCATATAAGGATTATGCTTGGATGATGGATCTCGTGGAAGAGATGGTTGAAAAAATAGCCCTGGACCTTCACGGTAAAACCGAGGTACAGGTCGGTGACAAACTGATAGATTTTAAGCGACCGTGGAAAAGGTTCACCATGTATGAAGTTATAAAACACTTCACAGGCATCGATATCGACGGCAAGTCGGAGGAGGAACTTGTTTCTCTTGCCAAACAACTTGAAGTCCCGATTGATAAAACCATGGCTAAAGGAAAGCTCATTGACCAGATCTTCGGGGAAAAGTGCGAACCTTATCTTATCCAGCCAACCTTTATTACCGATTACCCTGTTGAAATGTCTCCCCTTGCGAAGAAACACCGTTCAAAACCCGGACTTGTCGAGCGTTTCGAGGCGATCTGTAATGGGAAGGAACTTTGTAATGCATTTTCCGAGCTGAATGACCCAATAGACCAGAGGGAAAGGTTTGAATCACAACTTGAGCTTGGGAAACGGGGTGATGATGAATCAATGGTGCTTGATGAGGATTTCCTCCGCTCACTTGAATTTGCCATGCCGCCTACATCCGGATTAGGGATAGGAATTGACCGCCTTACAATGATCATGACCAACCAATCTTCGATTCAGGATGTGCTTTTTTTCCCCCAGATGAGACCCGAAAAGAGAGCTTCCGACACTCAACAGCAGCAGGATGTCTAAAAAAACGAATGCAGCCAGTCTCTCGGTTATTTCGAATACCCTGCTGATCATTTTAAAACTGGGTGCCGGAATATTGAGCGGTTCTGTTTCCATCATTTCGGAAGCTATCCACTCCTTCATGGATCTGCTGGCCGCGATAATTGCATTTTTATCGGTCAGGATTTCCGACAGGCCTGCCGACGACCGTCATCCTTACGGGCACTGGAAGATCGAGAATATTTCGGGGGTTGTTGAAGCCCTTCTGATCTTTGTTGCGGCCATCTGGATCATATTCGAAGCCGTTCATAAGATCCTCAAACCTACCGAAATTGAAACCATAGGGCTTGGGTTTACAGTAATGTGCATCTCTGCTGCCGTTAATACCGGCGTTTCATGGTACCTTTATAAAGTTGCCAAATCAACCGGTTCTATAGCATTGGAAGCCGATGCACTCCACCTCAGGGCTGATGTTTTTACTTCTCTTGGTGTTGCATTCGGTTTAGGGCTGATCTGGATAACCGGATACCATCTCCTCGACCCGATTGTTGCCATCCTTGTGAGTATATTGATCCTGAAAGAATCCTACATCCTTCTGATGAAGGCATATAAACCTTTGCTGGATGAATCATTGGACCTTGAAGAAATTAGCCTGATCAGGAGTATAATCGACAAATACTGTAAAGAAAACATTAAATATCATGGCCTGCGAACCAGGAGGGCAGGCAATTTCAGGTATGTCGATTTTCACCTTAACCTTGATGAAAACCTTACTGTAAGGGATGCTCACGAGCTTTGTGACAAAATAGAAGCAGATATTAAACAAAGTCTTGTTAATTCAGAGGTGACCATTCATGTCGAGCATTTTTGAAAAAAGGATATATTTGCAAACTCTTCATCCATAATAATTTA
>JAPLDN010000384.1 GCA_026391755.1 Bacteroidota bacterium | reverse complement strand
GACCGTTTGCCGACAGCGTAACATAGGTGTCTAAGATGGAATACCCGCTGACTGTTATAGCCGAAGAAGGAATAGTACTGTTTGCCAGCTGGAACCCAAAACCGCTGGGAAATGAAGCCCCGGCAGCCCTCAGGATAAAAGTGCCATTGCATTCCACAATTTTGTTTTGTGCATTGGTGATGGTGTTGAAGTTGTAATTAACAACCAGGTCGTTAAAATCATAATCACCCTGGTTGGGCCAAAGGTCTTCAAATGCAAGGCTTCCGCTTCCGCTCGACGGGAATGAATTATTATACGCCCTTGTGGGGTCATTCGGATAATCATCATAACTGTTTGGAACACCGTCACTATCGCTGTCGCTGCTTAAAGAATAGCTTACATCAGTATTGAATAATGCTCCTGTGATCGTTCCGTTATAATGGCTGGCCGTTGCATCGGTTGCCGTGCTTCCGCTGCCTTCATTGAAATGCCACAAGGCTTTGATCCTGGTTTCGCTTCCAGCCCATGGTGTCGACATGCTTGAATTGACCTGCTGGGCTGTAAGCGCGATATTCCATAAGCTCACCTCATCGATCAGGCCCTGGAAAAATTTCTGTCCGCCGTTGTCAGATCCTATCGAAATGGTCCGGCCGTTGTTCACCAGGACTGAACTTAACGTTGCGGAATTTTTAAGCACGCCATTCACGTAAAGCGAAAGCGTACTGCCATCATAAACACCAGCAAGGTGGTACCAGGTGTTCAGGGTGGGCTGTCCTGCTCCCCAGTTGACCAGGGTAGATGTAAAGTTTCCTGTGTAAACGCTTACCTGGAAGCCTTTATATACATCCTGCCCAAGTCCGCAGCCGTCCCAGTCTCCCTTCTGAACAATCTTAACCGACTGCTGACGGGTTGGTTTTACCCAGGCTTCAAATGAACATTTGTTCGGAAAATTCAGCCCGGCTGAATTCGGTACTGAAATCCAGTCGGTTGTCCCGTTGAAATTCATGGAATAATTCATAGACTGGCTTTTTGTTGCAGGAAAAGTAAAGTCGGTCATTGGAATGCTTACAGGCACAAGAATGGAATTGATCATCACATTCTTTTCAAATGTCGGCAACGCTACAGAGAATTCGTAATCAACAGTATTAACTGCAAAAAAAGCCTTAATATAAAGCTGACTTTCATCTGCGGATGAGATCCTCAGGACGCCGGCAGGGATGTTATGCAAGCGGAATTGAATATTATCGGAAGTATTCCAGCTGAATGTATTGCTTACCTTCAATGATTTCATGCCGGCCTGGGGGCTGTCATCAGATTTTTTATTACAGGAAGCCACCATAATCAGAGCAGCAGCACTTAACCAGATAAAATATTTCATAATTTTAAAATATGGTTCAAAAGTACATCAACAAACAACCGATTACAAGCTGTAATTCGCAAGTGTCGCAAATTGTTCACTTTCCGTCGACAACTTTTTTGAATACGGCGGGATAAAAGCGGAAACGATTTCTCTTTAGAAAGTTTTTAACTGCAGGAAATTTGATATCTTTGCTGTTTAAAGTAAAGCCGTACTTTTTTTACAAAAACCGATTTAAACAGTACACAATGAAGAAGATACTTTTGATCAGCGGCATGATCATTTTTTTGGTTTCCTGCGGGGGCAATTCATGGAATAAACAGGCCAGGCTTGACGACCTGAAAAAACAGAGAGACAAACTTACTACCGAGATAACCAAACTCGAAAGTGAAATCAACCCCCAGGGAATCCAGCCTGCGACAATCGTGAAAACCATGGAGGTGGTGAAACGTCAGTTTGAACATTACATAGAAGTCCAGGGCAGGATTGACGGGAATGAAAATATCGGAGTTGTTCCCCGTAACCAGGGAGGAGTGGTTACCAGGATATATGTAACCCAGGGGGATCACGTGACCGCCGGTCAGCTGCTTGCCGATATGGACAATGAAGTCCTCAAGCAAACCTTAAAAGAGCTCCAGACTTCCCTGGATTATGCCACCGATATGTACAACCGCCAGAAGAACCTCTGGGACCAGAAAATAGGTTCCGAAGCCCAGTATCTCAGTGCCAAGAATACCAAGGAATCCCTTGAAGGGAAGATGAATACGTTAAAGGACCAGCTGGATATGTCAAGAATTGTTTCGCCAATCGACGGAACCGTTGAGGATATTCCCATTAAAGTAGGGCAGATGGCATCTCCCGCCTCACCCCAACCCTGTTTCAGGATCGTTAATTTTTCAAGGGCCAAGGCTGTTGCCGACGTAAGTGAAGCCTATTCCAATAAGATCAGGACCGGTGACCCCGTTAAAGTTTACCTTCCCGATCTGAACACTGAACTGGCCGCCACTGTCAGTTTTTCAAGCAAATACATCAATCCCACCAACCGCACTTTCACTGTGGAGGCTATCCTTCCTTCCGCATCGGGCCTTACCTTCAGGGCAAACATGATCGCTGTTGTGAGGATCAAGGATTACGATAATAAAAACAGCCTTGCCATCCCGCAGAATTTCATACAGACTGCCAGGGATGAAGGGCATTTTGTTTTTGTTGCTGAGGTGACAGACGGGAAGACCTGTGCCAGGAAGCGCATTGTCACTCCATATATAACATATAACGGACTCACTGAAGTGCTCGATGGCCTTAAGGAAGGGGATAAAGTGATCACCACCGGCTATAAGGACCTATACGACGGTCAATTGATTTCCTTCTAAAGACCTGATGTAATATGAAGAAGCCAGAAAAACTCAAGGAATTTTTTGCAACCAGCTG
>JAPLDN010000296.1 GCA_026391755.1 Bacteroidota bacterium | reverse complement strand
AAGGTCAGGATAATTCGGAATATTATTAAAAGGGGTTGTATTTGTTACAAGCCAGCCTGTTTCGGGCGAAAGGTACTCAAGATACCTGAGCGATTCGAGTGGTTCGACCGATATAATAAGGTCGGCCTGGCCAAAGGGAATCAGATCCGAAGCTATTTCCGTATGGGAGATCCTGAGATTTGACATGACATCCCCTCCCCTCTGGCTCATTCCATGGACCTCCGATTGTTTAAGGAACATCTTTTCCTGGAGTGCTGCGTAACCGATGATCGAAGCAATGGAAATGATGCCCTGGCCTCCGACGCCGGCTAAGATGATATCTTTCTTCATTCTTCAGAAATTATACTGTTATTTGAATTTTTGTCTCATTCGTTTATCAATAGAAACGATACACTCCCTCCTGGGGATGATGACCGAAACTCCCATATAATCGATTTCCTCCTTCATCACCCTGACATTCTCTTCATGGTATTTCTTCAGTGGTTTGAGCACCCGGATATGAGATTCTTCCACTCCAAGAGCTTTGCAAATGTCTTCCAGCCGCCCGGTTCCGGCAGAATCCTGTCCGCCTGTCATTGCAGTAGTTGCATTATCAAGGAGAATAAGGGTAACGGGAGATTTGTCATTGACCGCATCCAGCAATCCCGTGATCCCGCTATGGGTGAAGGTTGAATCTCCGATCACGGCTACCGAAGGCACAAGGCCCGCATCGGCCGCCCCTTTTGCCATCGTGATGGAAGCCCCCATGTCGACACAACTGTTGATCGCTTCATAAGGCGCAAGCGCCCCGAGGGTGTAACATCCGATATCGGAGAATACCCTTCCTTTCGGAAGTTCGGCCAATACCTCATTCAGGGCCTTGTATGAATCGATATGCGGGCAGCCTGCACATAACTGGGGCGGACGGCCAACCATCAGGCCGGGGACAGGGAGCCCTTTGGTATCGGGCAAACCAAGAGCAACAGCAAGGATATTCGGGTTCAGCTCTCCTGTCCTGGGAATTGTCCCGTCATACCTTCCCCGGATCTTTTTACTACCCGGAACATAACCGTTGATAAGTTCCTCAATCATCGGATAGCCATCTTCCAGGATCAGGATCTCTTCACATTCATCAAGAAGTTTCTCAACCAGTTTGCGTGGCAGGGGATACTGCCCGATCTTCAGCACAGGGTAAGGGATTTTACGGTCAGGGAAATTCTCCATAAGGTAATTCAGGGCAATACCCGACACCAATATACCCATTGACTTATCAGGCCCGTCGCTGTATGTGTTAAAAGGAGAATTCTCAGATTCTTCAATGAATTGCAGATGCGAAGCGAGCAGGTTTTTATACCGTTTCCTGGCAATGGCAGGCAAAAGGACGAACTGCCTTAGGTCATCGGGCAGATGCATGGTGTTCTGCTCACGGCAATCAATGCGAACCACACCCGAACGCGAATGTGCCATTCGCGTTGTTATCCTGAGCAAAACGGGAATTTTGTATTTCTCGGAGAAGTTAAAACCGTAATGTACCATGTCATAAGCTTCCTGCTGGCTTGAAGGCTCAAGTATTGGAACCATGGCGAATTTGCCGTAAAACCTTGAATCCTGTTCGTTCTGGGAGGAATGCATGGATGGGTCATCGGCCGAAACCACAATGAGGCCACCATTGGCACCTGTAATGGCGGAGTTGATAAACGGGTCGGCGGCCACATTAAGACCCACATGCTTCATACAGACCATGGCCCTCTTGCCGGCATACGACATACCAAGAGCAGCCTCCATGGCTGTTTTCTCATTTGAAGACCAGGTACAATGAATATTTTTTTCCTTTGCAGCCTTCGAATGCTGCACATATTCGGTAATCTCAGTTGATGGTGTTCCGGGATAAGCATAGATCCCGCTAAGGCCGGCATCGAGTGCACCTAAGGCTATTGCTTCATCACCAAGTAATAAAAGTTTATTTGCCATGACAGTATTGTGAATGTATCCAAGCAAAAATAAGAATAATTTCCTTAAGGGTTTCCTTTTTTGAATCGCACATTTTAGCTACTTTTGAAGCAATTTAAATTTTTCTTCCAAGAACTGACTCCATGACGCTTCGCAAACTACTCTTTTCTTCTATCCTTACCCTGATTATCCTGATCTCTTTTCATCTTACTGTATTCTCCCAAAATGGCATTATCAGGGGGTTTGTTTATGAGAAAGAAACAGGTGAACCAATCCTCTTTACGAATGTTTACCTGTATAAAACAACCTACGGGGCCACAACCGACCAGAACGGTTTTTTCACCATTTCAAAGATCCCTTCAGGGCAATATACACTGATGGTTACATATATCGGTTGCGATACGCTCAGGATCCCCATTACAGTGGCTAAAAACGACTTGTTTACAAAAAAACTTTATCTGAACAAATCCAGCATAGAACTGCAGGAAGTCAGCGTTTCCGCTGCAAAACAGGATAAAACTACCCAAACCCAGACCTCTATCATAAAGATCACTCCCAAGGAGATTATGCAGATCCCAACCATTGGCGGACAGCCCGACCTGGCCCAGTACCTGCAGGTGCTTCCCGGTGTGATTTTCTCGGGGGATCAGGGCGGCCAGCTTTACATCAGGGGAGGCCCGCCTGTTCAGAACAAAGTGTTGCTCGACGGCATGATCATATACAACCCCTTTCATTCAATAGGCCTCTTTTCAGTATTCGATGTCGACATCCTCAAAAATGTCGACGTTTATACCGGTGGTTTTAATGCCGAATACGGCGACCGCATTTCATCAGTGATGGATATCACCACAAGGGATGGGAACAGGAATCGTTTCGGAGGAAAGTTTGATATAAGCACTTTCGGGGCAAAAGCCTTGTTTGAAGGGCCCATCGCAAAGGCAAAAACCGAAGATGATGCTTCGGCCTCACTGATTCTTTCGGTTAAAGGCTCCTACCTGGAACAAAGCAGTAAGATCTTCTACAGCTATGTGAATGAAAACGGGTTGCCATACAACTACCTTGACATCTATGGGAAGATATCCGTCAATGCTTCAAATGGAAGTAAGGTAAACCTTTACGGCTTTGATTTCAACGATAAGGTGCAATACCAGATCCTGCAGAATTATCATTGGAATTCCTACGGCGGAGGCCTCAATTTTGTTGCAATACCGGGTAAAAGCGCGGTCCTTCTCGAAGGTCATGCCTCATATTCATATTATAAAGTCGATATGGCCGAAGAAAACAAGTCTCCCCGCTCCAGCTCCATCGGGGGGTTTAATGTAGGCCTTGACTTTACTTATTTCTTCGGGAAGAACTCACTGAGATACGGGCTTGAAGGTTCAGGATACCATACTGTGCTGAATTTTTATAATAGTATCAACCGGAGTATCAATTATGACCTGAATACTACGGAAGCTTCCTTCTATGGAAAGTACAAGTGGATCATTGGGAAATTCATCATGGAACCCGGCCTCAGACTGGAGTATTATGCTACTCTTTCAAACCTCAGGCTGGAACCCAGGCTGTCAATAAAATACAATGTGCACCCAAAATTCAGGCTTAAAATGGCTGCGGGCATGTACTCCCAGGATATCATCAGCACAACATACAGCCAGGATGTGGTAAGCCTGTTTACAGGATACCTTGCCGCACCCCAGAACCTGCAGAAGGAATTCCTCGGGAAACCTGTTAATACCCGGCTCCAGCTCTGCGACCAGGTTATTTTTGGTTTTGAATGGGACTTGCTTAAGAACCTGTTCCTGAATGTCGAAGGATATTACAAGTATTATCCTCAGCTTACTACAATGAACAGGAACAAACTATATGACGACTCACCTGAGAACGCCAGCCAGCCCGACTATTATAAGAAAGATTTCATCCTTGAAACCGGCGACGCCGAAGGAGTTGATGTATCGCTTAAATACCAGCTTTCCAAACTGAGTCTCTGGGTGACATACTCCCTTTGCTTTGTTCATCTCTATGACGGAGTGATGCATTATGTTCACATATGGGACAGGAGGAACAACCTGAATCTCGTTGCCACTTATCTTTTCGGCAAAAAAGGCAGCTGGGAGCTGGACGCACGATATAACTTTGGTTCGGGCTTCCCGTTTACCCAGACCCAGGGATTTTATGAAAAGCTTACATTCTCTGATATGGGCGGCGACTATACGACCAATAACGGGCAACTTGGAATTTTATATGCCGATTATAACAAAGGACGGCTTACATATTACAGCAGGCTTGACCTGAGCCTGAAAAAATCATTCTTCCTCGGGAAAAACTCCAGGCTTGACGCCACGGTGAGTGTGACCAATGCCCTGAACGAGCAAAATATTTTCTATTTTGACCGGATTTCATATACGCAGGTGAACCAGTTGCCCATTATGCCCAGCGCAGGACTTAGTATTACATTCTGATAATAAAGTTAACCATTATAATCCTTCTATGAAAAGAGTCAAGGCCCTGGTTTTTATGGTCCTTCTGTCTTGCCTTTCGTTCTCCGGATGCGAGAAAGAAAGCGGCCCTGCTCCTTCTTCCGATGCAAGGGCCGCCTTCCTTGGCAACTGGAGTGTACAGGAAACCTGGGTGAAACTGAGTTATGAGGTTATTGTTTCAGCTGACACCAGCTCAAAAATGGGCGTACTGATCCACAATTTTGCCGACATCGGATTTTCTTATGCCCCGGCCAAAGCCCTTGTCTCGGGGAACTCTATAACCCTTGACCCGAACCAGGTCATTGGTGATGGCCTTGTGATTAACGGTTCCGGGACTATCTCCGGAACATCAGCGATCCACTGGAGTTACACCATCAGTGATGGGGCAACGCAGAGGCAGGTTTCTTCGATTTATTCAAAGCATTAGGTTTCGCCGGTGGTGTTTTACGCAGCCTGTCGAGTCTTTGAAGGACCGTATCGTAGATTAGTGTAAAATTCTTCGGATCTTTCTGATACCAGGCAATGTTTCTTACAAACTGGGATCGTGTCACATGGTATCTGAGGAATAGTTTCCGGTATGCCTCCTGATTCCATTTGCTGTCCTGCTCCCCCTTGTTCCTTTGTAACATAAGCCCCCCCTCGAGTAGATGAACATCAACAAGCAGGGCCATCATCTTCTTTTCAGAGATAACTGAGTCGGCAGGCAAGGCAACATTGTCCCCTGCTGATCCGGGGGAACTGCATGCAAGTAAAACCGACAACAGGCCGGGTATCATGAAAGCAGCAATATGCCTCATTATTTCTTTCTTTCCAGGTATTCCTTATTGATTGCCTCCAGAATTGTATGGGTAATATCAAGGGTGTCATTTGCCACAAGGATCTCTCCGTCGCTCTTATATCCCATGATATAATCAAACCTGTAAGTCCGGTTGAAGCGCTTCAGAAAAGTGGTCAGGGTATCGGTCAGGACCTGGTTCATTGCCAGCTGCTGCTGGGTCATCATTTGCGTATACCTGTCCTTCTTCTCAAGAAGTTCCTGCTGCCTCTTCATCAGGATCTCATAAATCTGCTTGGACTTCTCTTCTGAAATTGCATTGGCCTGAACTTTCTGCTGAAAATCGGCCCCGTCCTTTTGCAGGCTTTCCTCGTCTTTTTTGAGTTCACCCTGCAACCTGTTCACAGTCGATTCAAGGTCTTTTCTGAGGTTTCTGATGAACTCGTATTTCAGGTTCAGGGAGTCGAGGTTCAGGTAAACAACCGAAAGGGCCTTGCCTTTGGAATTTTGCAATGCCGGTGGCAGCTGAACCTGGTTATCCTTTTTAGTCAGCACCAGGATGTACAAGATGACAAGGCCTGCCAGGAGGACAAGCCCCAGAACTGTATTTATTGTAAAAACAAAAAACGGATGTTTAGCTGTTACGGAGGGGGCTCCGGGAGTTTCCGTCAGCTCAATAGCTGAATTTTCCTGAATCTCTTCAGGCTTATTTCCAATTTCTTCCTGCATGATTTAACGTTTTAATTACCTAATTCCGACATGAATTTGATGCGAATAAGACGGATTTCTTCTTCGGTGAACTCATCTTCACCAAGTTCACGAAGGGCTTCATTAATGGAATCCGATTCCGCTTTGCGAAAGTACTCGAAAATTTCTTCCTGGTGGTAAGGATCAATAACTTCATTAATATAATAATCGAGATCGATCTTGGTTCCCGAGCCTACAATACTTTCAATCTCTGTAAGCAATTCCGAGAAACTCAGGTTCTTGGCAAGAGCAATATCTTCTAGTGCAATCTTACGGTCTATACTGCGGATGATATACACTTTGATCCCCGACTTGTTCACCACCGATTTCACGACCATGTCCATCGGCCTGATGATCTCGTTTTCCTCGACATATTCCTTGATGAGGTCAAGGAAAGGTTTGCCGTATTTATGTGCCTTCCCGCTGCCAACACCTGTGATCTGCTTCAGTTCTTCAGGGTTGATAGGATACTGGATGGCCATATCCTCAAGCGAAGGGTCCTGGAAAATAACGAAAGGAGGGAGTTTTTCCTTGCGGGCAATTTCCTTCCTAAGGTCTTTAAGCAAAGCAAATAAGGTTTTATCGGCCGTGCTGCTCTTTGACCCCATAGCTTCCATCAGGTCCTCCTCCTCGGGATTTTCATAGTCCCGGTCATCCATGAGCATCATGGAATAAGGGTTCTTCAAAAATTCAGTACCCTCGGGGCTGATCTTCAGCAAACCGTAGTTTTCAATGTCCTTGGTGAGCAACCTTTCGATCAGGGCCTGCCTGATCACAGCATTCCAGAACTTCTCCTCTTTTGCAGCCCCCTTGCCGAATTCGGGCAGTTTGTTATGCTTATAGGATTTGATCGTGGCTGAGTTCTTGCCGATAATAATATTGATTATATGCTTGTTCTTGAACTGCTGCTTGACCGCAACAACGGTTTCAAGAACCAGCTGCACATATTGCTTTCCTTCAAATTTTTTCCTGGGATGCATGCAGTTATCGCAATTCTGGCAGTTTTCTTCCCTGAATATCTCCCCAAAATAATGCAGAAGCTGTTTGCGACGGCAAACCGAAGATTCGCTGTAGCCAACGGTTTCGAGTAAGAGCTGTTTTGCTATTTCCTGTTCGGCAACCGATTTGCCTTTAAGGAACTTTTCAAGTTTTTGTATGTCTTCATAAGCATAGAAAGCAATGCAATTGCCTTCCCCGTCATCCCTGCCTGCACGGCCTGTTTCCTGGTAATATCCTTCGAGGCTCTTGGGCATGTCGTTATGGATTACATACCTCACGTCGGGTTTGTCGATGCCCATGCCAAAAGCAATGGTTGCCACGATCACATCAACCTCTTCCATCAGGAATTTATCCTGGTTCGACCTTCGGGTTGCCGCATCAAGGCCTGCATGGTAAGGAAGCGCTTTAATCCCGTTTACCACGAGGGTATCGGCAAGTTCCTCGACCTTTTTACGGCTGAGACAATATACAATACCGGATTTACCCAGATGCCCCTTGATATATTTAATGATATCCTTGGATGAGTTTTTTGTTTTGGCCCTGACTTCATAATACAGGTTGGGTCTGTTGAAGGATGCCTTGAAAACCGTGGCATCCATCATGTTCAGGTTCTTCTGGATATCCTGCTGCACCTTGGGTGTGGCTGTCGCCGTTAATGCGATGACTGGCACATCCTGGCCAATAGCCTGGATGATCGGCCTCAGCCTGCGGTATTCGGGCCTGAAATCGTGGCCCCATTCCGAAATACAATGCGCCTCGTCGATAGCGTAAAAGGATATGTTGATCTTTTTAAGGAAATCTATGTTCTCTTCCTTGGTGATTGTTTCGGGAGCAACGTATAAAAGTTTCGTCTTCCCTCTTGTCACATCTTTTTTTACCTGGGTGATCTCCTGTTTGGTGAGAGAAGAATTCATGAAATGAGCCACTTCCTCTTCGGTGCCGAAGCTTCTCATGGAATCGACCTGATTCTTCATGAGGGCGATGAGCGGGGATACGATGATGGCGGTACCGGGAAGAACCAGGGCGGGCATTTGGTAACACAATGATTTACCACCCCCTGTGGGCATTATCACAAATGTATCTTTTTTAGCCAGGACATTAAGGATCACAGCTTCCTGGCTGCCTTTAAAACCATCAAACCCAAAAACTTTTTTTAATACTTCGTGCAGCTTGTATACGTCTTTGCTTACTGCCATTTCAATATGATTAATTTCGTACTTTTGTTGGACGAACTTGATTATTAATTTTTTAGCTCTTATATACAAATATAAACATAAACATCTCAAAATAACCAAAAAAAATTAAAAAAATTGTGCATTGAAAACATCTGACGCATTGAAAAAAGTTGCAATCCGCACAATTGAGGATGAAGCAGCAGCAATTAAGAGCCTGTCTAAATCGGTTAATGATGATTTTCTGAAATGCGTTGGGCATATCATAAAAACGAAAGGCAGGGTTGTGGTAACGGGGATAGGGAAAAGTGCTATCATCGGCCAGAAAATTGTTGCCACCTTCAACTCGACGGGAACTCCTGCAATCTTTATGCACGCTGCCGATGCTATTCACGGAGACCTGGGCATTATTCAGAAAGACGATATCATCATTTGCCTTTCAAAAAGCGGGGAAACACCCGAGATCAAAGTCCTGGTCCCCCTGCTGAAACAACATGGCAGCCTGCTTATATCACTTGTCGGGAACACCGGTTCATACCTTGCACTCCAGTCCGACTATGTGATCGACACTACCGTTTCAAGGGAAGCCTGCCCGAATAACCTTGCCCCTACATCAAGTACCACGGCCCAGATGGTCATGGGCGATGCTCTGGCCATATGCCTGCTTGAGGCCAGAGGGTTCACCGCCGGCGATTTCGCAAAATTTCATCCGGGCGGAGCCCTTGGAAAGAAAATGTATCTTAAAGTCTCGGATCTCTATATCCGCAACCAGAAACCCATGGTCAAGGGGACTGATGACATACAAAAAGTGATTATCGAGATCTCCTCAAAACGGCTGGGCGCAACAGCAGTGCTTGAAGGAACAAAGCTTATCGGTATCGTTACCGACGGAGACCTCAGACGCATGCTTGAAAAGGATCTTGACCTGCGTAAACTTAAAGCCAGTGATGTGATGTCGCCCGGGCCTAAGACCATCAAGCCTTCAACGCTCGTGATCGATGCACTGACTTTGATGCGAAAAAACAATATTACACAACTTCTTGTTGTCGACAGGTCATCCTACAAAGGGGTCATCCACCTTCATGATATTCTTAAAGAAGGCATAATCTGATACTCAATGGGAAAGAAACTTGATGAATTCAACACCTACAGGGAGAAAATGAACGAAAAGATCCTCGCCCTGGATAATAAGGTGATCAAACGTATTTACAATATCGATACCAATGCCTATATGGAAGGGGCCCTGCCGGTCAGGACCAAGGAAATGATGGGTCTTGTTGCATCCATGGTGCTGCGTTGCGACGATTGTGTGCGCTACCATCTCATCAAATGCCATGAGCAGAAAGTGAACAGCGAAGAACTGTCGGAGGTATTTGCCATCGCAACTCTGGTTGGCGGAAGCATAGTGATCCCGCACCTCCGGCGGGCTGTTGAATTCTGGGATGAACTTTCCGAAGATGGACCTGAAATATAACATCTCATATCATATAACTGATTTCCCGGGGGCGCGAAAATTCGTGCCCCTCTGTTTCACTTTTATCCTGGCCTTTTCAATCACCGCAGTTTCGCAGGTGACAAAGATCATGGGCCATGTAAAAGATGCCAAAACAGGTGAAGCCATCCCGTTTGTAAATATCGTGCTGAAAGGCACTACCCTGGGAACCCTAACCGATTTTAACGGGAATTATGCCCTGGAATTCAAAGTGAAAGCCGACAGTCTCAGGGCTTCCCTTCTCGGTTATTTTAACATGACCAGGAAAATCAGTCTTCACCAGTTCCAGACTGTCGATTTCGAGCTTGAACCCCAGCTTTACAACCTCCGGGAAGTGGTGGTCCGCTATAAGGGGAATCCGGCGGATATCATACTTCAGAAAGTGATAGAGCATAAGAAATCAAATATGCTGCAGTCATTTGAAACCTACCAGTATAAGGCTTATACCAAGATCGAAGTCGATGCCAATAATATCAGCGAGAAACTAAAAAAGAGAAAGATCCTTAAACCCTTCGATTTCGTTTGGAATTACGTTGACACATCCACTATCAACGGAAAATCCTACCTCCCTGTTTTCATTACCGAAACAATGTCGGAGGTCTATTACAGGAAGTCGCCCCGCTCGAAGAAAGAAGTAATCAAGGCAAGCCGGCTTTCAGGACTTGAGAATGAAAGTATATCCCAGTTTCTCGGAAACCTTTCACAGGAGGTTGATGTTTACAAGGACTACGTCCTTGTCTTCGAGAAGAATTTCATCAGCCCTATAGCAGATTTCGGCCTGGATGCATACAAGTACTATCTGGTTGATTCGACCTATATTGGGAATAACTGGTGCTACCACCTGATGTTCAAGCCAAAGCGCAAACAGGAGCTGACGTTTACAGGGAACATCTGGATCGCCGACACATCGTTTGCCGTAAAAAAACTTGATATGCGAATAGCCAGCGATGCAAACATTAATTTCGTGAATGACCTGGCTATTGCCCAGGAATACGAGCGGGCCAACGGCCAGTACTGGCTTCTGACAAAGGACAAATTCTCGGTTGATTTCAATGTGGTGGAAAATGCCCGGAAACTTATAGGATTCTTCGCCCACCGCACAGTGCAATACTCGGAATTTCAATTTGACCTCCCGGAATCGAAAAAATTCTTTTCCATGCCGTCGAATGTCCTCATCGAACCTGAATCGGGCAAGAAAGACGATGCATTCTGGGATGACAACCGGCCCGAGAGACTGAATAAAACGGAACAGGGCATCTATAAGATGGTAGATTCAGTAAAGAACATGCCTGTTTTTAAAACGTATGTGGATGTGATTTATATGATAACAACAGGCTACCTCAAATGGGGCAAGTTTGAACTCGGACCGTATACAAAATTATTCAGCTATAATGGTTTGGAAGGTGCCAGGTTCAGGTTCGGAGGCCGAACTGCCAACAGCTTCAGCAAAAAGGTCCAGCTTGAAGGTTACGTGGCTTACGGCACTCTCGACGGGGAGTTCAAGGGGGGAGGCGACATTCTGTATATGTTCAGCAAAAACCCGAGAAGGGACTTCTCTGCGTCATACAAATGGGATGTGGAACAGCTTGGCCTCAGCCCCAATGCATTTTACACCGACAACATCCTGTCGTCGATCTTCCACAGGGGGCCGAATAACAAACTTACCATGGTAAGGGAATATAAAATGGCCTATGAACATGAATGGTTCAACGGACTCATTAATACCATTACTCTCACTCACCGGGAGATGTTCCCTTTGGGGATGACGCAGTTTGTGGTGTTCCCCAACGACCCGTTAAGCCCTGTTTTCATGAACTCGATCTATACTTCCGAAATACGGTTTGATACCCGCTTATCCTGGCGGGAGAAGTTTATCAATGCCGAATTTTACCGTTATACCATCAGTTCCAGCTATCCCATCATCCAGGTCAGCCTTGCATGCGGCATCCCTCATGTCTTTAAAAGCGATTATGAATATTATAAATTGCAGCTGAATATTCAGCAATGGTTCAACTTTTCATCCATTGGCTGGTCCAAATACAAGATAGAAGCCGGCAAGATCTGGGGGACCCTGCCCTATCCCCTGCTCAGGAACCACGACGGGAACCAGACTTTCCTTTTCGACGAGGATGCTTCAAACCTTATGAATTATTATGAATTTGTAAGTGATATGTGGTTCAGTGTCTACTTCACGCATCACTTTGACGGCCTCATTTTCAATCACATTCCACTTCTCAGGAAATTAAAATGGAGGGAAGTCGTTCATGCACGCTGTGTTTACGGCACACTTGAGCCAAAGAACGAGGCATACTCGCTTTTCCCTGACCAGATGAGGCCTTTCGGAAGCGAACCTTACTGGGAAGCCGGCGCCGGTATTGAAAATATTTTTAAGATTTTCAGGGTTGATGCTGTTTGGAGGATGACTCACCTGCATGATCTTCAAAATCCAAATGTCACTAAATTTGGCCTTTTCGTGTCGATGAACTTTACGTTCTGACATTTTTTCCTACTTTTGAATCAGCAAAGACAAAATTACCCCATGATACTTCGTACAGAAAAAATTATTAAGAAATATCGTAAGAGAACTGTTGTCAATGAAGTCTCTGTAGAACTTAAACAGGGGGAGATCGTTGGGTTGCTGGGGCCAAACGGGGCAGGGAAAACCACTTCATTTTATATCATTGTCGGCCTCATCAAACCGTTTGCCGGACAAGTATACCTCGACAACATCAATATCACCAATGAACCCATGTACAAGCGGGCGCAGAGAGGTATCAGCTACCTTCCCCAGGAGGCTTCTGTCTTCCGCAAATTAAGCGTTGAAGACAATATCAGGGCTATCCTGGAATTCACAGGCCTTACCAAGGATAAACAAAAGGAACGCCTTGAAACCCTTCTCGATGAATTTGGCCTCCAGCATGTGAGGAAAAGCGAGGGGATAACCCTTTCGGGTGGGGAGCGCCGCAGGTGTGAGATCGCCCGCTGCCTTGCCGTTGATCCGAAATTCATTCTTCTTGACGAACCTTTTGCCGGTATAGATCCCATCGCCGTTGAAGATATTCAGAACATCGTTTCAAGGCTGAAAGAAAAGAACATCGGGGTGCTCATCACCGACCATAATGTTCATGAAACACTCACCATCACCGACCGGGCATACCTTCTTTTTGAAGGTTCCATATTGAGGGCAGGCACTTCCCGCGAGCTTGCCGACGACCCGCATGTAAGGAAAGTGTACTTAGGGGAGAATTTCGAACTGAGGTAAGAGATGCTTGCATTTTTTCAACGCGGCTTTCGCTCGCATTTTTTCAACACGGCTTTCGCTCACATTTTTTCAACGTGGCTTTCGCTCACATTTTTTCAACGTGGCTTTCGCTC
>JAPLDN010000335.1:4266-4876 GCA_026391755.1 Bacteroidota bacterium | reverse complement strand
TGATTTAGTTTTATATGAAATCGCTTGTAATTCCAGTGCATCAAACCCTGGGATGTAAAATCGTTGTCGAGTTTGGTCGTATCATCATATGTGTCATACAGGTTTTCAACGTTCCAGAAAACGACCCTGACAGTATGGCCGGAAGATGATCCGGAGGACTTTTTTAAGCTGCCGAACCTGAAGGCATTTGTTCCCGCGATAAAATTCTTACAATCAGTAAATGAATTATTTAGACTTAATAAAGCAAAAATCGATATAAATAAAATTGATTTTTGCACGATTTTTGTTGAGAATATCATTCTGATTATTAAACCTGATTTCATGGAATGTTTCTTGCATTTTATGCTTAATCCGGCTTAACTCAGAAAGTGATATGCCTGTGAATAATAATACTTTAACAATATTTTAACAGAATGATTAACAGATTTTAACGACATGTCTGAAATATGGTTTTGAGGACTGCGTTAATGAATTTAAGAAGTGACCGATATCTGATATCTGACATCTGACATCCGGTATCTGATAACAGTCCACGTTCACTGTTTATTTATCATTATCAGGAAGAAACCAATAGCTTTTATACTATGAAAAAATACGTTGGATTTTTTTT
>JAPLDN010000335.1:0-4261 GCA_026391755.1 Bacteroidota bacterium | reverse complement strand
AAACCTGAAGGCATACCGGCACGACAGGTTGCCTTATATACAGGGGGGGAAGGTACCCTTCCCGACCTGGAAACAGCCGCTTCCATCTCAATTCATGCCGTGGTGCATATCAAGTCGGAGTTTGAAAAGAAAAGCCTGGTGTATGATGACTGGTTTCAGTTTTTCAATTTTGGGAACCCTACTCCACACGAGTATATATCACCTTATTCGGCAATGGGCTCGGGAGTTATTGTCTCGGCCGACGGTTATATTGTAACCAATAATCATGTTGTTCAGGATGCTGTAAACGTCACGGTGACACTGAACGATAAGAGAGTTTACACAGCCAGGATTGTCGGTACAGATCCCAGTACCGACCTGGCTGTGATCAGGATAGATGAGAAGAATCTTCCTTTCCTTGCGTATGGGAACAGTGATGATGTTAAAATAGGGCAATGGGTTCTGGCCGTTGGAAATCCCTTTAATCTGACATCCACTGTTACGGCAGGTATTGTCAGTGCAAAGGCCCGTGACATTAACATCCTGGGATCGAAAGGTGCGGTTGAATCTTTCATACAAACCGATGCAGCCATTAACCCGGGAAACAGCGGAGGAGCCCTTGTCAATACCAGGGGTGAACTTATAGGGATAAATGCCGCCATTGCTTCAGGAACGGGTTATTATACCGGTTATTCGTTTGCAATTCCCGTCAACATTGTGAAAAAAGTCGTCGATGATTTTACGAAGTTCGGTAAGATCCAGAGGGCTTACCTTGGGGTATATTACCGGGAAATAGATGACCAGTTTGCAAAGGATAAGGGATTGAGCAGCCTTAGCGGGGTATATATTGATGACGTTGTTGCCGGAAGTTCGGCCGATAAAGCAGGCATTAAAAAAGGTGATATACTTACAGGCATCCAGAATAAGCCTGTGAACGGCAAATCAGAGCTTATGGAAACGATATCCCAGCTGAGTCCGGGAGATGTTGTTTCGGTTTCAATTTTAAGGGAGGGAAAGCAGATTGACCTGCCAGTAACATTGATAAGTGAAGCCGACAGGACTGAGATAGCAATGAGCAAGAACAAACTGCTGATCTATGGTGCGACGTTTGAGCCCCTGGATGATAAGGAAAAATCAAGATTCAGAACAAACTATGGTTTTAAGATAACCCGTATTGAACCCGGCAAATTCAGTAAAGCAGGTGTGAAAGCAGGTTTTATACTTTTAAATATAAACCATCAGCCTGTTGGTTCGGTGCAGGATCTTGAAGAAATTCTAACGGGGAAGAAAGGGGAGGTACAAATTGAAGGATTGTATCCGAACGGTATGATTGCCTATTACGGCCTGATATTGTAGAAGCAACCTGAGGACCCTTTAACGGGTCTTATAAAAAAGAAGAGATTGCCCCGGTCTTAAGCCGGGGCCGGTTTCCGCCCCCGGTGGGCGGGGAGTAATTCGGGGAATGGATAGCAGTAAGGGATAATGAGACAGCTTAAAATCTCGAAGTCGATCACCAACCGTGAAACGGCTTCCTTAGATAAATACCTTGCAGATATTGGCAAGGAGGAACTTATCACAGCCGAGGAAGAAGTTAACCTGGCCCAGCGTATTAAACATGGTGACCAGCTTGCTCTGGAGAAACTTTGCAAAGCCAACCTCCGTTTTGTCGTGTCGGTTGCAAAACAGTACCAAAACCAGGGGCTAAGCCTGCCCGACCTGATCAATGAAGGGAATGTCGGGCTGATCAAGGCTGCAAGCAGGTTTGATGAAACCAGGGGGTTCAAATTTATCTCCTATGCAGTTTGGTGGATACGGCAGTCGATCCTGCAGGCCCTGGCTGAACAATCCAGGATAGTGAGGCTCCCTTTGAACCAGGTTGGATCACTGGGCAAGATGAGCAAGGCGACATCCAAACTTGAGCAGATATACGAGAGGGCACCTTCCATGGGTGAACTGGCAAGGGAAATGGACATCTCTGAACACAAAGTAGCGGAAACCATGAAAATGGGGACCAGGATAGTTTCCATGGATGCGCCCATCGATCAGGATGAAGATACGAAGTTGCTGGATGTATTCGTTTCTGTTGACACTCCCGATACAGATGAGAATCTTATCCGCGAAAGCCTTTCCCAGGAGATCCAGCGCTCACTGGCAACCCTTACCGAAAAAGAAAGCGAGATCCTCAATATGTTCTATGGCATGGGTTACCCTCATAGTTATACCCTGGAAGAGATTGGCTCCGCATTCGACCTGACACGCGAACGGGTGCGTCAGATCAAGGAAAAAGCCATCCGCAGACTTAAACATTCTTCAAGAAGCAGGCTGCTCAAATCTTACCTTGGATAAACAAATCCAGGTTTACAGGTATTTGACCCTCACTGTTTGTTTTATGTCGGGGTGCAGGCTCAGTGCTACCGGGCAGTTTTTTGTTATATGCTCCAGTACTCTTTTTTGCTGGTCAGTATAGCCGTTTGGCGGAAACGTCAGCTCCACAATGATCTCGCCTATCCGGCGCGGGCTGTCGGCCATGACTTTGGTGATTTCCCAGCTTGCCCCGTCAATGCTGAAACCTTGTGCCTTTGCTGAAATACCCATAATGGTTATCATACAGCTGCCAAGGGCGGTTGCCACCAGGTCGGTAGGGGAGAAAAACTCCCCCTTCCCCTGGTTGTCAACGGGTGCATCGGTTACAAGTTTTGTCCCTGACTGAAGATGGATGGCTTCAGTTCGAAGACCACCCGGATATGTTGCATGTACTGTTGTCATGATTAATAAGCTTATGGTTCGTAGATAGGATTTATTAACGGTAACCTATTCCCGGGTATCCAACCCAGTGACTGATCGTTGCTTTGGCCGTCGTTCCCATTTTAATATCACTTACCGGGACAGGTTTCTGGCTGATAGAGGTAGAGTATCCGATGAGTGTTCCCAAAGATGACATTGAACGAAGCGAATTCTCAAGCTGTGTCAGCGTAAGTAGCCCAAAAGGTACCGAATATCTTCCGCACCAGGTCCATTTATAAGAATGATAATTTGTATCCTGGACAGTGTATTGAGTGAAAGCCCGGGCTTTGTTTTCGCTGACCTGCCCGAGCAGGCAATTCTTCATGATCTCGAATTCATGATCTATAGCTTTGTAGTATCCGGCCGTGTCGCAGCCATAAAATGCATAATTTGCGCCTCCCCAGTCTTCACAACCGTAATGGACCGCATCGCTTGAAACAACGATGGAATAATCCCTGCCAATTTGAAGGTTGCGGTCATTGAACTGGCTCAGACTATATAAAGCGTCGGCAAGACTCGATGAAATGCTCTTCATCGTTGAGAAGGACATTGCAGGTATCAGAATAGAGACAATTTCAACTTTTTTGTTGTAATACTGAAGGAATGGGATGATCGCTTCCACCGAATGCTCGGCCTCCTGAAGACTATCGCTGACGATGTATGCAGACCTTGGCAGTTTGTTCATGATAGCTTCCCTCAATGTTGAAACCTTCACAGGCCCGTAAGGACCCTGCCAGTAATCATAGGTGTCGAATACCATCCTGCCTTCAATATTAAATTTTTTAGCCTTATGGGCTACACCCAGCAGGATCACAGTTCCTGTTTTTACATTTCGCAGGACGGCAGGATAGAGCCATCCCACATAGGTATAATCGTCATGAGGAGAGATAGCCAGCTTCCATGACATGTATTTCTGGATATTGCTATTGTCGAGAGCTTCGTTCATCTTCATGCCCTGGAGCCGTTCTATCCTTTTCATTACTGAATCCATCTGCCATGAGCGAGTTGCAAAACCAACGGGGTCAACTGGTTTACGGATACGGATGGGTGGGCTGCTGCTTAGTAATACCATCAGTAAGATACCTGTGCAAAGAATATTCAGTATTGATTTCATATATGGAGGAATAAGGATAATTTTGCAGACTGCACAGTGCAGAACATAGTGTAAAGTTAGAAATTTCCAGATGAATGAAAGACTCAATGGATCTCCTTTTCTTGAGAGCCAGCCTAATTTTCGTTCTTTTGAAGGTATCCGTGCTGCCGATGGCCGGATGTTCAGGAAGAACGTACTATACCGCAGTGGCGGACTCAATAAGTTAAGCCCTCCCGACATAATGAAGCTTCAGGATATAGGACTGGCCATGGTAATAGACTTTCGCTCCGACCGGGAGGTAGCCTCAAATCCAGGTAGTTTTATCCCTTCGGTACAGAAAACTCACAGGATTGCAATCCCCGACGAAGCCAGGGACAGGGCTATGGAATTTCTTGACATGAATGA
>JAPLDN010000094.1 GCA_026391755.1 Bacteroidota bacterium | reverse complement strand
TCAAAAAATCCACTTTCCCGTATGCGCTTGATAAATTCAAAACCATTCATCACCGGCATCTCCACATCGCAAATGATTACATCAGGGAGGTTACCCGACTGGATGTAATACAATGCATCCATCCCGTTGCTCAGAGTTGTTACTTCAAACTCCTTGTTGAAAGTATTTTCTATGATGAACCGGATACTCTTTTCATCGTCTATTGCGAGTATCTTTCTTTTCATTTAGATACATTTTTGGTAAGCAAATATATTCGAATTTACTCCAAACTGCCAAAAAGGTTATTAACAATAAAACGAAAGTTATTAAGAATAGGACTGGCGAAGGTTTAATGAATTTATGCCTCCGGAAGTGCCTTTCTTAAAGACGCAAGCTCATCACGCAATCTTGCAGCTTCAAGGAAATCAAGCTGTTTGACAGCTTCCTCCATTGCCTTAGCCGTCTCCCTTATTAGTTTTTGAATTTTATCCTTAGAGAGGTAGGCAATTAACGGATCAGCAGCATTATCGAGGTTTTCTCTTTCAACATACGGACGGCCTTTGCCTGAACTTCCTTCATCTTTCAGCCTGGCATCGAAAACATTTCTCATATCCTTGGTAATCTGCATAGGTGTGATGTTGTATTTCTCGTTGTAGGCGGTTTGTTTTTCCCTTCTCCTGTTGGCCTCTGACATCATTCTTTTCATGGATTCGGTGATCTTATCGGCATAGAGGATCACCCTGCTGTTAACATTCCTTGCAGCCCTCCCTGCTGTCTGGGTCAGACTTCGTTCAGACCTGAGAAACCCTTCTTTGTCGGCATCAAGGATTGCAACAAGCGAGACTTCCGGAAGGTCCAGTCCTTCTCTCAGAAGGTTTACCCCGACGAGGACATCAATCGTGCCGCTCCTGAGGTCGTGGAGAATATCCACCCGGTCCATGGTGACCACGTCAGAATGGATATACCTTGATTTAATATTAAGTTTTACAAAATATTTGTTCAATTCCTCGGCCATTCTTTTTGTCAGGGTTGTAACAAGCACTCTTTCGTTGATAATTACCCGAAGATTGATCTCATCCAGAAGATCATCGATCTGGTTAAGGCTTGGTCTCACTTCAACAATCGGATCAAGCAGTCCTGTTGGGCGGATCAGCTGCTCTACTACAACGCCTTCTGACTTCTGAAGCTCGAAATCTGCCGGAGTTGCACTCACGAAGACTGTTTGACCGACTATGGCTTCGAATTCATCAAATTTCAGGGGCCGGTTGTCCATTGCCGAAGGCAGCCTGAAACCATATTCAACGAGAGTTTGTTTGCGGGAACGGTCACCTCCGTACATGGCCCTGATCTGTGGAACCGTGACGTGGCTTTCGTCAATGACCAGCAGGAAATCATCGGGAAAATAATCGAGAAGGCAGAAAGGCCTGGAGCCCGGAGCCCTGCCGTCAAAGTATCTTGAGTAATTTTCTATACCTGAACAATAGCCAAGTTCCCTCATCATTTCGATATCATAGGTGACCCGGTCCTCCAGCCTTTTTGCTTCGAGGGCTTTCCCGTCATTCCTGAAATAATCGGCCTGACGGAATAAATCATCCTGTATGTCCCTGAGGGCTTCCTTCATCTTATCCTGGGAAGTGACAAAAATGTTGGCAGGGTAAACCTGGATAAACTCCAGAGGTTCAATCATTCTCCCCGAGACCGGGTCAAAAGATTCCAGCTTTTCAATTTCGTCTCCCCAGAAAATGATACGGTAAGCAATATCGAGATAAGCAGGGAAAATATCGACAACATCTCCCTTTACACGAAACTTCCCCCTGTTGAATTCCGCTTCTGTTCTTGAATACAAACTATTTACAAAGCTAAGGAGAAGGTTGTTCCGGCTTACAAGATCTCCCAGTTTTAGTTTCACGATATTACCGGCAAAATCATCAGGGTTCCCAATCCCGTAAATACAGGAGACCGAAGAAATTACGATAACGTCCCGCCTGCCTGAAAGCAGGGCCGAGGATGCGCTTAAGCGCAGTTTTTCAATTTCCTCGTTGATGGAAAGGTCTTTCTCGATATATGTGTTTGTTACCGGCAGATAAGCTTCGGGTTGATAATAATCATAATAGGAAACAAAAAACTCGACTGCGTTTTCAGGGAAGAACTCACGAAATTCTCCATACAACTGGGCAGCAAGAGTTTTATTATGGCTTAACACAAGTGTGGGCCTTTGAATTCGTTCTATTACGTTTGCAATAGTGAAGGTTTTCCCTGAACCGGTCACTCCCGCCAGCACCTGAGCCTGGTCTCCCCGTTTGAGCCCTTCAACAAGTTCCCTTATTGCTTCAGGTTGGTCACCTGTTGGGACAAATTCGGTTGTCAGCCTGAACTCCATACTCAATGCTTAAATGTAAACGTTGAAATTACAGGGTAATGGTCC
>JAPLDN010000361.1 GCA_026391755.1 Bacteroidota bacterium | reverse complement strand
CTCGACATCGGCAACTTTAATCCATTTATTATCCTGAACAGGGACCGTGGCAGGGAAGTTCACCTCCCCGATCATGCCCCTACCACACTTGCGAACGTGGCACTCCTGGGAACCGGCGACGATACCAGCATTCCGGGTCAGGGAAGGTATTACAGAACCGCAAACAACCTTCCATGGGCCATAAGTATCTACGAGAACTTTGATTATGCAAAGGAATCTGCCGACATCCTCCTTACTTACCTTCATCTTGGCCAGTGGGCAACCAGCAACGGGGTTTCTTATCCCGACTGGTATAAAAACCTTTCAGGCTATAGTAATACCTCAAATATCTACCAGCATTAAGAAGGGAAAGCTGCCTGAAACTTTTGACCCAAAAAAAGTTTCCCTGATAATATTTTTTATCTTTGTCTGATGAGCGACAAGGTTCAAAGCATTTTGTGTCAGGTAAGCAAGCTTTACCACCGCTATGGTATCAAAAGCGTTACCATGGATGATGTTGCACGCCATCTGTGTATTTCCAAGAAAACTTTATACGAGTACTTCGAGGATAAAAAAGACCTGGTGAACCAGGTACTCCTGACAGAACATTCAGACAATTGTAAGTTATTTGATGAGATCCTAAACCTCAAATTTAATGCGATTGCAGAATTATTTGAAATATATAAGTCAATCAAGAGAATGATCCAGGATTATAATCCTTCCATGGATTACGACATCAGGAAATACTATCCGGATCTTTTCATGAGAATCAGGGAAGTCAGGCGCAAGAGCATGTTTGAGAACACCCTGAGAAATATGGTTAAAGGAAAGAAAGAAGGACTTTACAGAAAGGATCTTAATGCGGAAGTCATCGCCAGGCTCCATCTTTTCAGGATAGAGAGTCTTTTTGATAATGACCTTTTTTCGGCCGACGAACTCAATTCTTTTGAAATTTTCCACGAGTTGTTCATTTATCATCTTCACGGAATTATGAGTAATAAAGGCCGGGAATTTTTTTTAAAGAATTTTGAAAAATTCCGGGGAACCATCGAATAATCGTGTATCATAATGTTTAATAGATAATTAGACTTACAGGCAACCCTATGCATTAAGGATTGTCTTCAACCTAGTCCTGTCAATGGTCATCGATGAAAAAATAGTGAAGGACTGTATTGCAGGTAAACGCCAGGCGCAGAAATTGTTATTTGACACATTTGCCCCTTTAATGCTTGGTGTTTGCATTCGCTACTGTCGGGACCGTGATGAAGCAGAAGACATTTTACAGGAGGCTTTTATCAAGGTCTTTCAAAACATTCACTCCTTCCGTGGAGAAGGTTCACTGGCCGGCTGGATAAAACGGGTTGTAATCAATCATGCGATCAATTACATTAATAAAAGAAATAAGATCGCGCGTCATGAAAAGATTGATGAGATCAGGGAGACAGAGATCATAGATATGAATGAGGTCATTGATTTTCCTGACGAATATAACCCTGCATTACTGTTGAAACTGATACAGGAGCTCCCTTCGGGTTACCGTACTGTTTTCAACTTGCATATTTTTGAAGACTACGGGCATAAAGAGATCGCGGAAGCGCTTGGCATATCGGAGAATACTTCAAAAACTCAACTCTTCAAGGCCCGAAGATGGCTGAAGAATAAAATTGAAGAAAACAGACTGAAAAAGAATTTAAAATAAAATGAGTCAACCATCAAATAATTCCGGATCAGGAAAGAATCTTGACAATCTGTTCAGGGAATCCATAGGGAAGCAGGAGTTCACTCCTTCTCCCGGTGTATGGAAAAGCCTGAATTTGAAGTTGCTGGTCAGGGAATTGATACATTTTAATTTTATCAATGTCCCTAAGCTTGCTCTTATATCCGCAGCGGGAAGCATTGTAATCGTCGCAACATTATCTTATTGGGCATTTCTCTCAGGCAACGCTCCAACCTCGATGGTGAACCCTGCTGTTCCCGAAAAGGCATTGGTTCAACCATCCCCCCAACAAAACATTTCAACCATTTCTTTGACTGAACCTGTTGATGCTTCTTCGAAACCTCTGCCACCGACGGTAAGCAAGGAGGTAAAACCAACTCAAACGGCATACACTACTGTTAAACGCAATCCGACTGGCGGAACACTGATAGCATCTAATACCAAAATTGAAAGAAGTCTTCCGGTTGAAAAACCTATCTCAAATCAGCCTGCACAAAATAATGGTGAAGCAGCAGCGGCGATGGCCAATGCCGATATAAGCTCTATCGATCCCC
>JAPLDN010000045.1 GCA_026391755.1 Bacteroidota bacterium | reverse complement strand
ATACTGTCGTTCCTGTAGTTCATGAATTGATTGACCAGTGAAGTCTTTAAGGAGAGATTCCAGTATCTTTCTACCAGCTTATACTCAAGAATTGATCTCAGGGTTTTATTCAGCATTTTCTGAGGGTAATAGGTCGCACTTCCCTCGACAACAGGAGGAATGTCCCTGTTGTCATAACTGAACCAGATACGGGCTGTAAAAAGATGTTTATCCTTTAATTTCCAGAAAGCCTCTTCGGTGAGGCCATACTGCCGTATGTTTGCATTACTCTGTATTACTTTTTCGCCTGTGAAATCATCGTTATATGGAAAATTATTCGCTGCGGTCAGGTAATTCAGACGTGTATGGGATTGAAATGAGGAAGTGCCTGCAATGACTCCTGCCTCGGTTGTATAATTTTCGAAGCTAGCGATGGTCTGGGCTATTGATGCGTGTATCCTGTTGTTCCAATCAGGATTTGTAACAAGGTTTACAACCCCTCCAAAAGCCCCGCTTGTTTTAGTAAGACCTGAGGCTCCGTAAAGAATTTCAATCTCGTCAAAAGCTGAGACAGGGATCTGTGAAAGATCAGACTGGCCAAGCATGGGATTGCTCAGGCTGATGCCATTCCATTCCACCTGGGTATGATTGGCAGGAGTCCCTCTGAATGAAGTTGTGGCAAGGCTTCCCGGACTGTATGATTTGATAAAAATTGTCGATATCTGCGACAGGACGGTCGAAAGATCGGCATCCCTGTATGGCAGGAGGATCAGAGAGTCAAACTTAACTTTTTTATAGCCGTTATTGCCGGGAACCAGGTTTGCCCTGACTTCAGTTTCTTTCAATTGCAAAGTATCCTTGAAGGATTGGGCATTTAAATTGCATGGATTCTGAAGAAGAAAGAAAAAGGGAATCCCGCCGAAAAGGAAGTATTTTATGAAAGTATTAATATTTCAGCAGTTTTTTTGTTAATCGCCAAGAGGTTCCGGAAGAAGTGAAATTTACAAAGTAAATTCCTGAAGGGAGGTCTGAGATATCAACGTGGGTGGAAACAGAGAATGAAGATTGTATCAATATTCTTCCGGTCAGGTCGGTAATCTCAAAATTTAGTGGCACTGATGTCCCGGTAAAGAATCCCGCCTGGGAGGAGCAGGGATTCGGGATTATACTGATCCCCGGTAGATTTAAATCACTGTCAGCGGCAGTAGGGGCATTTTGCACGAGGCCTACACCGTCAAGATCAAATCCCCCAGTATCAAAGGGAGTCGGCCAGGGATCATTTATTTTATGATTCTGGGAGTCATAGCGAGCATAGGCATCCTGAAGGTCTCCCACAACATCGATGATCCTGATGTGGGTTATGTGGTGTATGTCAACGGATGAACTATCTTTAAGCTGGTTCAGGTCAAACGGGGTTCCGTAAAACGCGCGATATTTGCCGGCAAGATTATTGATCTTTCTTGTATCCAAAGTGTCAAAGGTCCCAACCTGTTGCAGGGTCTGCGTGAGGGAGACGGAAGGGAAGCGCACAAAATTCACCCCGTCGGAACTCACTTCCACGTATGCAAGCTCAAGGAATCCGTCACTGAATGAGTTTTCAAAAACAGCAAAGTCCCAGCCTAAATGATCTGAGATTACAGTATCGAAAGTCAGGGTTGCCACACCTCCGTCACCCAGACTGATTACAAGACCGTCGGGCTTGCCGGTGGCCATGTAAACATTTCCATAGGAAGCCCTGTTAGAGTTGTTGTAAACAAAATTTGTATCAGCAATATTAACAAACCCCCTCTTCACTGTACAGTTTGTAGCCCAGGCGTAAAAAGCCGAACTGTCTTTGCTGATTGCGGTCGTGCCTGGATAACCCGGAGGTGGCGCATACTGTCCAAATGAAAAACCGGTGATCAGGATCAGAGAGATTACTGCCCAAGGTAATTTCAATTGCTGCTTCATGAAGCGAAGATACAAATTCCGCTTACAAGAGCATTAGAATCCATTGAATCCTTATATTTCTTACCTTTGTCAACATCAATTATCAAGCATGTATTATACACCTTCCAGGCCCGGGGGGCTCTTAATGAAAATCATATTCACCGGCTTATGCCTGGTGTTCCTTTTGAGCGCCTGTTCTAAGAATAAATATTCCTGTGAAGCCAATCGCTCCAGGAACTATCATAAAATCAAGAAGAATAAAAGCAACTACAATCTTCTGTATAGCCCGAAATCAAAACCGGTTCCGAAGAATTACCAGCTTAAAAACGGCAGGTAGCCCTGCCTTACGTTTCATTTCTATCCTTAATTTCAGTAGAAGTTCTGAGCCCCCGGGTCAAAGGACCCCTTCATGATCGAATATTTTCACCGAAATGTCGGCCAGGTTTCTTCTCATCCTGAACAGGGATGCACGAATCGTTAATGCTCCCCTGTCGACATAAAGTGGTTTGATATATCTGACTTCAGCTTTTGATGTGACCCCGGCTGATTTCAGTTTGACATACACAAACCAGCTTGCGATCTCGTCCATCAGGGTTGCCTGTATACCCCCGTGAAGTATGGTATGATACCCCTGGAAATGTTTTTTTGGTTCCCATTGTGAAACAATTTCTTCACCGTCTTCAAAAAACTTCATCTGAAGGCCTATGGAATTACCAGGTGAACAACCAAAACAATTGTACCCTTCCAATGACACAAATGGATTGCGAAGTTCCTTCATCAGGAATTATTTTGGTGCATTCCCTGCTTTATACTTGGTGGTTTTAACAGCCTTTCCGGTCTCGTCATATTCAACCCAGGGGCCGTCTTTCAAGCCATTTACATATTTCCCGGAGAGTTTGAGTTTGCCATTCCTGTAGAACTCCTTGTATACTCCGGTAAGCTCGTTTTTTGTATAATTCGACAATATCTGTACAGTGTCATTATCGTAAAAAGTCTTCTGCACACCTTCAAAATTTCCGGTTTTATAACTGTATTCGGCCATAATCCTGCCGTTTTTATTAAACCAACGTGAAGAGCCATTTTTCTGATTGTCACCATAATACGATTCTTCCTGCATCTTACCTGTTTCATAATACAAGCGGTAAACCCCGTTCTTCTGTCCTTTCTGATAATTTGTTTCCGAAATCGGGAAATCACCCAATTGTGAGTATACTATCTGTGGCCCGTTAAGAGCTCCGAGCTGATAAGATTCGAATAAGGTAACCTTGCCCCTGCGATCAATCTGAACTGAAGGTCCGTCTTTGAGACCATTCTTGTAATATTCAAGCCTGGCAATGTAATTGTTGGAATAAAAGCCTACCCAACTGCCATCTTTTTTATTCAGCTTGTAAAATCCCTTGCTTGTGATCTCCCCTGATTTCTCTTCCCAATAGCCGGTTTTTGAACCTGAGACATCCAATTTATTGATAGTATCAGAAGCTTGAGCTACGGGGTTTACCTGTGATCTTAAAATGATCGGGAGCAGAAACAGGAATGTGATCGTGATTAGGACGTACTTTTTCATATTGCTTTATTTTTGGGATTCTTTCTTCGTGTAATTTAAATAATTTCAGCAAATTTAAATTTATTTCCTGCTTAATCCAAGCTTCGCCAGAGGTTCTGCATACAGATCAAAACTTTCGGCCGATTTTATGCTTACTTCTGAAAACGTTCCCGGTTTTAATTTATTGCCGGCAACCGGAATCCCCTTCCTTGCGGTCGATAAGCACCTTTAGATTTGTGCCCAGCCTGCCCAGGTTTTTATTTAGCGAGATCCCCTCCTGCACCTCCATAATCTCTTCAAGCCTTTCCTGTTTTATTTTTCTGCTGACATCATCCCTGAGCTTAAAGGCTGAAGTGCCTTCTTCATGTGAATATGCAAAGACACCGAGACGGTCAAACCCGGTCTCTCGCACAAATTCAAGTAACTCACGGTATTCCTGATCAGTTTCCCCGGGGTATCCTACGATGAAGCTGCTTCTGAGGATAATACCGGGAATTTCCTTTCTGATGGTATCTACCAGTTTACGGGTTCTGGCCGATGAGAGCCCCCGTTTCATTGACCTCAATATACGATTATTGATATGTTGCAGGGGGATGTCAATATACCTGCAGATATTCTGATGTTCACGGATCACCGGTAACAGTTCCAGGGGGAACCCATGAGGATAGGCATAATGAAGGCGTATCCATCCATCGGGATTGACTTTCGCTAAACTATCCAGCAATCCAGCTATCTTGCGTCTTTTGTATAAATCAAGTCCGTAATACGTAGTGTCCTGCGAAATTACTATGATCTCTTTAACTCCTCCGGCAACAAGCCCTTCAGCTTCTTTTACGATGTCGGCGGATGATCTTGAAACATGGCCCCCCCGTATTCCGGGAATGGCGCAGAACGAACACTTCCGGTCACATACTTCAGCGATTTTCAGATAGGCATAATGTGAAGGTGTGGAGATCATTCTTTAGCCAAGGAGTTGCTTGTTATAATGGGCTCCAAGGTCTCTGAAAACAGTTTTCAGTTCATTGACCCCATAAAAAGCATCAACTTCGGGGATGTCCTTACGGAGCTGCTCCCTGTATCGTTCGGAAAGGCAGCCCATGACAAAGACATGTTTAAGTTTGCCTTCCGACTTTGCCTGCACGTATCCGAGGATGGTTTCAACCGATTCCTGTTTGGCATCCCCTATAAATCCGCAGGTGTTGATGACCATGGTATCAATGCCTTTAATGGAGGATGGATCGAAAGAGATTTTCACCTTGCTGGCATCAAGTTGCTTCTGAAGAAGTTCCGAATCGATGAGATTCTTGGCACATCCAAGAGAAACAATACCAACTGTATGAGGCCGGGATCTGGTTTTCAACCGGGATGGATTATTTAAAAAGACTATCTACGAATTCAACCCTGTTAAAGATCTGGAGGTGTTCCAGTTTCTCCCCAACCCCAATGTACTTTACAGGAATTTTAAACTGATCGGATATTCCTATTACAACACCGCCTTTTGCAGTTCCGTCAAGCTTGGTAAGGCAAAGGGCATTCACTTCCGTTGCAGCGGTGAATTGTTTCGCCTGTTCAAAGGCATTCTGGCCTGTGGATGCGTCCAGAACGAGGAGTACCTCGTGGGGTGCATCGGGAATAAGTTTCTGAACTACCTTCCTGATCTTTGAAAGCTCGTTCATAAGGTTGATTTTATTATGGAGCCGTCCCGCTGTGTCGATGATCACAACGTCGGCGTTCCTCGAGATGCCCGCATTCACGGTATCGTAAGCTACAGATGCAGGATCGGCTCCCATTCCCTGGTCGATGATAGGAACATCCACCCTCCCGGCCCAGATCTTAAGCTGGTCAACTGCTGCAGCCCTGAAGGTATCGGCTGCTCCAAGCAGTACCGATTTGCCTGCCTTTTTTAAATGCCAGGCAAGTTTTCCGATAGTAGTCGTTTTGCAATCCTTTCTGGTCTTCAATGGAATTCTCAAGCAGCAAGCCGGCGATCTCCTCCTTAAGGATAGTGTTCAGCTCGGCGGTGCCAATATACTTGTCGCGGGCAACCCTGTTCTGTATGCGTTCTATTATCCTGACTGTAGTCTCAACTCCAACATCCGAAGTCACCAGGATCTCTTCCAGATTATCCAGGACTTCGTCGTCAACTTTTGATTTGCCTGCAACAGCCTTGGATATCCGTGTAAAAATGCTGGTCTTGGTCTTTTCAAGCCCTTTGTCTAAGTCTTCTTTTTTTTCCTTGCTAAGGAAACTGAACAGTCCCATGGTTCGGGTTTATATAAAAAAAGCTTTTTTCGGGTGAAAAAAGCTTTCCTTGTTTGAAAAAAATCGTTTAATCAAGCTTTCCGGCCAGGAAGTCTTTCACCTGATCGTTGGGAACCATAGCTTCCTTGAAAACATAAGCTCCGGTTTTCTTTGAACGGACCATACGGATCACTTTAGTGTAATCCTTACCGGTTGTAGAACCTTTAAATGAAGCAACAACTTTCTTTGCCATAATACAACTTATTTAATTTCTTTATGAACTGTCACTTTTTTGAGGTATGAGTTGTATTTTTTCAACTCAAGTCTTTCAGGTGTGTTCTTTTTGTTTTTCTTGGTGACATAACGAGATATCCCGGGCACACCGCTGGTTTTCTGCTCCGTGCATTCCAGAATCACTTGAATTCTCTGGTCTTTGCTCTTCTTTGCCATGAAAAATTATTCTTATAAATTTAAGGACTGCAAAAGTACAAACTTTCCCTGAATAAACAAAAATATTTTAATACTTTTAGACTATCAATTAATCCTGAGCTGTTTTATCCCATGCAGATGAACTGGAAATCCTATATAAACGGGTATCAGTCATTTCTCCGTCTTGAGAAATCCTTATCGCTGAATTCCATAGAGGCATATCTGCATGACGTTGAAAAGCTGACTCAATACCTTGAATACGGCAATAGCGGGAAAGGGCCTGAACAGGTGAGCTTAAAAGACCTCCAGGAATTTCTGAAATGGATCAACGGTTTAGGAATGACAGCCACTTCGCAGGCAAGGATAGTGTCGGGGCTTAAAGGCTTTTATAAATATCTTTTACTCGAGAATATTATCAGTAAAGATCCCACCGAACTTCTGGAATCACCCAAAACCGGCCGCAAGCTGCCTGTATTCCTCTCCGTAGCCGAAATAGACGCATTGACAGGGGCCATCGATCTTAGCACCCCCGAAGGAAAGCGGAACAAAGCTATCCTTGAAGTAATGTATGGCTGCGGATTAAGGGTCTCGGAAGTAGTCGGGCTCAGGATAACGAACCTGTATTTCAGCGAAGGATTTATTAAGGTGGTTGGAAAAGGGAACAAGGAAAGGCTTGTCCCGCTTGGATCCACTGCAATGAACGAGATTGTGCATTACCTGGGAGAAGTCAGGACGGGAATCGCTATTAAGCCGGGAAACGATGATTTTGTTTTCCTGAACCGCAGGGGATCAAAGTTAAGCAGGGTCATGATCTTCACTATAATAAAGGAACTGGCATTAAAGGCTGGTAGTGAAAAAACTATCAGTCCGCATACCTTCCGTCATTCTTTTGCAACCCACCTGGTTGAAGGCGGGGCCGACCTGAGGGCGGTACAGGAGATGCTGGGCCATGAATCCATCACCACCACCGAGATCTATACACATCTTGACAGGGAGTATTTAAGGAGCACGATTATACAGTTCCATCCCAGGAGCTGACCATTACTTGAACGGTGAGTCCGGCTCTTTTGCCATGTGGTTATAAACCATGCGGTCCATGAACTTCGGGAAGAATTTATTCAGCAGTACAGTCATTTTACCCATGGTTGTAAGGACAAGGGCGTTCTTCCTTTTTTCAATGGCATTGCAGATATGTGAAGCGACAGTTTCGGCAGGCATGAGCTTGCTTTCATCGAGGGGTGTTTCCACCTGGGAAGAGCCGTCTTTCGATAATGCAACATTGCGGATGTTACTGGCCGTGAACCCCGGACAGGCGATGAGCACATGAAGCCCCTTTTTCATGTTTTCTATTCGGATGACTTCGAGGAGTCCGTGCATGGCGAACTTGGAGGCAGAGTAGGCTGTGCGGCCCGGAAGACCTTTATAACCGGCCACAGAAGAAACACCAACAAGTGAGCCCTTGGTTTTCAGGAGGTATGGCAGAGCGTATTTGGAACAGTAGACCGTTCCCCAGAAATTCGTATTCATAAGCCGGCGGATCACTTCAAGGTCCACGTCTTCAAACAAGGCCCTCATCGAAATTCCTGCATTATTGATCAGCACATCGATGCGGTCGAATTTTTGCAGAGCAGCTTCGATCAGGTGCCGGCAATCGTCTTCATGGGTCACGTCGGCCTGAACCGTAAGAAAATCCGCAGTATCCCAGGTTGAAGTAAATTCTTCCAGCAGTCCGGTTCTCCTTGCTGCCAGGACTACTTTTGCTCCCCTTTTATGGGCTTCGATGGCCAGTGCCCTGCCTATTCCAGAGGAAGCTCCTGTGATGATGATGATTTTGTTTTGCATGGTCCGGAGTTTGAAGCAAAGATAGAAAATAGCCATGAGCCACGAGTGACGAGTGAGAAGTAATCAATGTACTTTTTACTCATGCCTCATGGCTCATGGCTATGCAGATATCGGTCATTGTATTAAAAATCTGTAATTTCGTAAAAAAACGAAGATGACCGAAAGGGAGTTGTTTTACCGTTACCTGGGTTTGCCTGCATTCGGCCCTATGGCACTTGACATTGTAAAGGCCGAAGGGGTATATTTATATGACAGGGATGGCAGGGATTATATCGATATGGTTTCGGGGATTTCGGTCAGCAACGTGGGACACCGTCATCCGCAGGTGCTCGAAGCCATAAAAAACCAGCTTGACGATTACCTCTATGTGAATGTTTACGGGGAGTTTATCCATTCGCCCCAGGTAAAGCTGGCCGCGAAGTTATGCGGGCTCCTCCCCTCTTCCATGGATTCTGTATATTTTGTGAATTCCGGCACAGAAGCTATCGAAGGTGCATTAAAGCTTGCCAAACGGTTTACCGGCCGTCCTGGTATCATTTCGTTTAAGAATGCTTATCATGGTTCAACCCATGGTGCCTTGAGCATTTTGGGCAATGAAAGTATGAAACAGGCTTTCCGTCCTCTGTTGCCGGACATCAGTTTCCTGGAATTCAACAATTTCTGTGACCTCGAAAAGATCACATCGCATACTGCCTGTGTTGTCACAGAAACTACCCAGTCGGAGGCCGGACTGATCCCTTCAGCCGATGGCTTCATATTCCAGTTAAGGAAGCGATGCAATGAGACCGGTACATTGCTTATTATAGATGATGTGCAGATGGGTTTCGGGCGGACCGGCAGTTTTTTCAGCTTTGAGCCTTACGGCATAGTCCCTGATATCCTGGTCCTGGCAAAGGCTCTTGGAGCAGGTATGCCGCTTGGAGCTTTCATTGCTCCGAAGCACATGATGGACACCCTGGCTTTTAACCCTGAATTGGGCCATATTACTACCTTTGGAGGGCACCCTGTAAGCTGTGCAGCCGCCATTGCGGGGATAGACGTCCTCCTGGGAGGTCAATATCCGCAGACAGCAGAAAAGAAAGGAAAACTCATTGAGGGAATGCTCTCTGAAGCTCTTCACAACGGTTTAATCTCGGGGATCCGCCGTAAAGGCCTGGCTCTTGGCATAGACCTTGCCGATGTTTCCAAACGCAAGGCTTTCCTGGATTCCTGCCTGGAGCAGGGAGTGTTTATTGATTACTATCTCTTTAAACCTGCAACATTCAGGATCGCACCTCCCCTGTTGATCAGCGGGGACGAGATCATGGAAGGGACGGGCAGGCTGTTGAAGGCTTTGGCTTCGATCAACAAGAAAGTTTAATCGATTTTAGCAATCCCCAGATTGCTGCTTTGCGTCCCGGATTCAATCCGGATGAAATAGTATCCCCTCGGGATGCCGGAACCGGAAAGGCTTGTGTGATGGGCTCCCTTATCCTGGTATGACGAAACAATAGTTTTTATTGCTCTTCCGCTGATATCGGCAAGCGATAAGGTCACAAAATTATTTTCAGGCAAATAATAATCTATTGTTGTATGATCACTGAACGGGCAAGGGTATGCCGAGATATGGATACCTGAATTTCCTTGCTGTTTGTCTGTGATGCCTGTTGTGGAAGGCGTTATTGTGCTGAAATATACGTCCTCCTCAGAGTTGAGTGTGTTTGTCCAGGCAAGATATGCTTTATTGTTGTCGGAGGTCATTGAAATATAATCTCCCATTTTTGCCTGTTGAGGCCACCCTATGCGGGAGTCGAACAGGGGTGAGAGTTTCTGGTTCACCGACCAGCTTATTCCCTGGTTCAGCGAGTACGAATAGTAAAGGGCCGAAAGGAGCGAACCCGGCGGGGAGTCTCTTGTATCGAGCCAGACCGCATCTATCCTCCCGTTTGGTGCGACCGACATGGTCCCGAACCATTGGTAGTTATCGGTTCCAGGGTCATCATTTACTCTCACGGGAGCGCTCCAGGTCAGGCCTCCGTCGGTACTGCGTGTGAACATCACATCGGCTGAATCACTGTTGGAGAATCTCTCAATAGTTGATAAAAGGTAAACATTGTCATTAGCAGGGCCGCCAGAATGGTCCACGGCTATACTGATCTGTCCCGACAAACCTGCAGGATTAACAAGCTCCCCGTAGGCTAACTGCCCGTCCAGGTCGACCAGAGACAAATTCCACACAGGAATTGAATCGGCATGCCGGGCGCTTGTCGATTTTAGTATGACTATCCCGTAATTGTCGCTCCATCCCGTGGTATATACTTCCCCGTTGTTACCGATTGCCATAGTGCCCCAGTATGGGTTTCCGGGGAGTTCGGTGCAATGCCCAAAGGTAGCCCCATCATCGGTTGAACGGATGAAGGCTCCCGGAGCACAGGAAGTGAAAAATTCATTCCAGGCGGAATATACATTGCCTGTCCCGGCTCCTCCACTGCGGTCGATGACCATCCATTGCTTATCTCCTCCATGGGCATCTACTCCGGCATCCCAGGAAGACCCCCCATTGTCGCTTTTAAAAACTTTGCAAGAATAACTTCCCCCATTGGAAGTCAGGCTGTTGTAATATACATATCCCATGGCATCTCCATCAAGCACCGGGTCGCTTCTAAAGATCCCGGGGGTAATAACACCCGGAAAAGTCCAGGTTAACCCTCCGTCGCCGGAATACCCGTAGCCTGCCTGCCTGAAATTACTGAGGACATTGTCAAACTGGCGCCAGCCAATGGCAATGTACTGCGGATCCGTGGGATTGATACTCATGGAAGGTTCATTTGCTGCATCCCCCGGTATGTTGTTACCATTTGCATCTACATTGACCTGAACCATCGTAAAACCGGTGCTTTTAATACGTGGGGCAGTTGTGTGGGGAGCTGCCAGGGGAGACATATATTGCTGATCCTGCACCTCATGGTGTAACCGGCCCCCTGATCTTCCATTATCATCACCCTGCTGGGAAAAAGAATAAAATGGTGTAAGGAGCATCAATATCCCTAACACTCCTGTATAATTATATTTTGATTTCATGATGTGAAAGTAATCAAAATAAGGCCATAGCAGCCTGTGATATATAGTGTTTATTATAAAATTGATTTGAAACAGCATTTACCCGGCTTAATTATTACTTTTGTTCACTGCCATTTTCATTGACAGGAATTAACCACAGTATTTTAAACCAACTTTGACCCCGAAGTATGAAAACATTAAAATTTTTATTGATCATCGCCGTTTTCTGCGCGTTCCAGGCTGCGCAGGCACAGAAATCCGAATATAAGGTTCTGAAAAGCATATCCCTGGAAGGCGATGCCGGCTGGGATTACCTGTTAGCAGATGACGCAACCCAGAGGCTTTATGTATCCCATGGAACCATGGTCCAGGTACTGGATATTAAAACTGAGAAAGTTATTGGAACAATTAACGGGACTCCGGGAGTACATGGCATTGCCATTGCGAAAGAGTTTGGCAAAGGATTCATCACGGCTGGCCGGCTTGATTCGGTA
>JAPLDN010000070.1 GCA_026391755.1 Bacteroidota bacterium | reverse complement strand
TGATGATACACTATAGTTAGCGCTTCCTGCGGTCTGGCCGACATTCTGGGAGGGAGGTAAGACAGTCAGGGTAGGGGTTGCACCGGCCTGGGTCACTGTGACTAGTTGGTCCGGTACTCCTGATGCGATCACTGTTACAGTAGAAATACGTTGAATGGTTGAAATATTGGCACTATACGTTATATTGATCGTGCCGTTCCCTGTACCCGAAGGAGTGCAGGTACACCACGACATATTGCAACTGGCATTCCAGCTTGCATTTGAACTCACTGTGAAAGTCGTATTCCCTGCAGCCGGGGCAACATCCTGATTCCCGGGAGCAACCGAAAGTGTATTTACCTGGTCCGATGCAACAAAGGAAGCTACCATGCCCATCGCAGCATGCGGGGTGCAAACGTAATTGTACGCGCCGGCAACCGTAACCTTGTAGGAAAAAGTCGTGTTCGATGAATTGATAGGATGATCCCATGAGGATGCGCCTCCCGGGATGGAGGATGAGGTCGTTGTGTGCGATCCGGAGGACCAGACCCACTTTACAGTATCACCTACCATGACGTTCAGACTCGATGGGTTGAAGCTGAAATTGCCTACCATCACCTGGTGAATGGTGGCGTTTGATTTCTGAGCTGTGAATATTCCTGCCAAAAATATCAGGGCAGAGGAAAGGTATATTTTTGTTTTCATAAATGGATCAAT
This sequence comes from Bacteroidota bacterium, assembly GCA_026391755.1. Taxonomy (GTDB): domain Bacteria; phylum Bacteroidota; class Bacteroidia; order Bacteroidales; family FEN-979; genus CAIRDP01. The sequence continues at coordinate 1,956 of JAPLDN010000070.1, read as the reverse complement.
AATTTAATTTAGACTAAATAAAAGCAAAGATATAATAAAAATCATCTTTTGTCAAGAATTATTTTAAATAAGTTAAAAGTAATTTACCGGGGATGGCTCATATCAGCCCGGTCCAGCCGTTGTCACAGCTTTTGAAAATATCCCTAAGGTAATTATAATCTCCGGCAGGCAGTGCTCCTTTAGAAAAAGCTGAAATTCCTGCTTTCAGATGTTCTATAGACGAAGTCCCGAGGATGCATGTGTCGACACCGGGGCTGAATGCAGTAAAACGCAGAGCCAGCTCTTCCCAGGGGAGACCATGGGGATCAGGGTTCATTTTTTTCATTCTATGCCAGTATTCCTCACTGTAATGACCAACAGGGGGGCTTGAATGTCTCCAGGGGGCATTAGCGACCGGGCGCTTGGCAATGACACCCATCCCAGCCTCCCGGGCTAAGTGGAGGTAATCTGTTATCCCTCTCTGGTCGCAGAAATTTACTGAAGTCTGCAGGCTGGCGAATCGTTTGCTGCTGATTGCATGGCCGAGGGCTTCGTTTTCACCAGAATAAGCAACCACCCTTATCTTTCCATCTTCCCTTGCTTTTTCCAGAGCGGCTGCAACATCGCCTTTTTCCAGGACATCCATTGAGCATGAATGAAGGTGAACGATGTCAAGGTGATCGGTCCTCAGCAGTTTAAGCGCCTCATCCACATTGGCAATCACGGTATCATAAGACCAGTCGGGATGCCATTGGTCATTATACCCGACCTTGGTTGACAAAATAAATTCACTTCTTCTGTGGGAAATATACTGCCCGATATGTTTCTCTGAGAACCCGTATGCCCTGGCAGTATCAATAAGGTTGATCCCAAGATCCAGAACGGTATTGAGCAGTGATTCGAAAGCTTTTCCCCCGGCATTGCCGTCACCGATATGCCCGGCGCCAAACCCTATAGCCGATACCTTGAGGCCTGTATTCCCGAAGTCTCTGTATTGCATAAATTATTATTTTCATCATATTTTCAAGCCCTTCACCTCATGCTTCATGGCTAATCAGTCATGAAACCTCCAGCTGATGCCGAATTTAAACGAGGCATCCTGGTTAGGATAATGAGGAGAGGCCCAGTAATTCTTTCCTTCAAGGAATGAACCCCAGTTCGTGTATGCCACAAAGAATCTTGCTCTCTGGATCTTGATATTAATAAACACATCCATGTATAAATAGTTACCAATTTGTTTCTGGTCCTGGAGATAATAGGACCTGAGTGCAGGCATGTAACTATCGGCATAATACCTGGTATTATAATAGAAGCTCAGGCCGGGTTGTAGCAGTGCAGCACCTTTAAACAGGGGTTGTGAGTAATAGATGCTGAGATTTCCCATGAAGGCCGGAAGCCGCAGCACGCTTGTTCCTTGTACAGTCTGGTATGCCAGTTGGGTGCGGATTTTGAATCTCCAGAGGTTAACATCAGTATTGAAGTAAGCATACAGGTAGCCAAACTCATTTGTAAATTGTTTTGGAAGAGCGTTTGAATCGAGATAAACGTAATTTGTGATCCGGTTAAAATTTAAACCTGCATTCATGAACTTATATTTATAATCAAAACCTCCGGAGATCAGTCCCTGTTTATGGAATGTTGTATCCCACATGAAATTGTTGCTGATAAAGTGGTTGTAATACCAACCCGGTTGCTGGTAGGAATATATTCCCGACAAGGTGATTATGCCTGCGTTTTTATCTTGTTTCCCCAGTATGGTGCTGAGGTTTACCCTCAGGCTGAAGTCACCCTCATTATAATCTCCCAATACGTAATCTCCATGAGCTTCAAGGAGCAGGCTTGAAAATGGCTGGAAATATATTGCTACTTTAGGGATATATTGTATGAAATAGCGGTGTTGAAAGGTTACGCTGTCCCTGTATGAAAGATGAATGTATTGCTGCCTGATGCCGGCTTCAAGCTGCAGCCGCCTCAGTT
>JAPLDN010000304.1 GCA_026391755.1 Bacteroidota bacterium | reverse complement strand
CTGCCGGGCTCAAGAGAGGTATCGCTTATGTAAATATTCCGACAAGCCTCACGGGAATGGTGGATGCGGCTTTAGGCGGAAAAACGGGAGTGAATATGGGAGAGCTCAAAAACCAGCTAGGCTTTTTCTATTCCCCCCTGGCTGTTTTCGTTGACACCAGGTTTCTTAAAACACTGCCTGCAAACCATATTCGCTCGGGGTTTGCCGAAATTGTGAAGTCGGCACTCATCGGGGACCCTGTTTTATGGCGCAAACTTCTCAGGCAGGGAGCTGAAAACATAATTGACCTTGACAGAAATGAAAAACCCTGGCAGGATATGATCATGAAAACCATGACATTTAAAAACCGCATTACCTGCCAGGATTTCAGGGAACAGAAACTAAGGAAAATACTGAATTTCGGGCATACCATCGGCCATGCACTCGAATCGTTTGTTCTCGCAAGAGGTGAAACGGTTCTGCTGCATGGTGATGCAGTCGCGCTGGGTTTGATAGCCGAAACCTGGCTGTCGCATTTAAAGGCAGGCTTAAGCGAAGCGGGGGCAATGGAGATCATTTCCTTCCTGAAAGCAGGATATAAGATACAGGCTGATACGCTTGCTGAACTGGTAAGAAAAACCCCTTCCTCTTACGACAGCATTTACAATCTTTTATTGTATGATAAAAAGAACAGTGAGGGACAGGTAAGATTTACCCTGATACAGGCAGCGGGCAAACCTCGGATAAACATGCAGGCGGGGCGGGATGAAACGGCAGCTTCCCTGGATAAGATTTTTGACAGACAGCGGGAATAGAAGTGGTTAAGGATTATGAAAAGCATTAAAATCATAAAACCCGAGAAGCTCCTTAAAGGAACGATTCAGCTTCCTTCCTCAAAAAGCATCAGCAACCGCATGCTCATCATGCAGGCCTTGTCGGGTGCGAAATTCGAAATAAACAACCTCTCCAGGTCTACCGATACGCTGATACTTCAGAAACTGCTGAATAAGATCCAGGCCTCTTCAGGCAAACAGGATGCAGTAGAGCTGGACTGCTCGGATGCCGGCACCGACCTGAGGTTCCTTACTGCACTTCTTGCTGTTAAACCGGGTCGCTGGGTGCTCATCGGAACCGACAGGATGCGGCAGAGGCCTGTCGGAGAACTTGTTGAAGACCTGAAACTTCTTGGTGCTTCAATTGAATACCTTGGGAATGTCGGGTTCCCGCCTCTTCTCATTAAGGGACGTAACCTTAAATCGGATGAGCTGAATGTCAATGCCGGGGTTAGCAGCCAGTTTGTTAGCGCCCTGCTCATGATTGGTCCGTACCTTTCTGAAGGGCTTACCCTGAATCTCAGGGGTGATGTGGTTTCAGAGCCATATATCGATATGACGGTTTCTCTGATGAAGGAATGTAGGATAACGGCCAGGAAGTGGAAACATAAAATCCGCATTGAACCCGGATCATATCAAGTCAGTGAATTCACCGTTGAGTCAGACTGGTCTGCAGCTTCATTCTGGTACCAGGCCGCCGCCCTTTCCGATAAAGCCGATCTCCTGAAGGAAAAGCCGGCAGTCGGCAGTCGGCAGTCAGAAGTCGGCAGCCAGCAGTCGTTAGTCGTCAGTCGGCAGTCGGCAGTCAGAAGTCGGCAGCCAGCAGTCGGCAGTTGGCATCCGCGGTTCACCTCTCCAGGCATCCTTCGCGACTCGAAGGATTCTTTTACGATTTCACAAACCATCCCGACCTGGCCCTGCCCATGATTGCTACATGTGCGGCTCTTGGTTTGAGAGGAAGGTTTGAGGGACTGAAAAGCCTTGCAATCAAGGAATCAGACCGGGCACGTTCTCTTACTGCCGAACTTCAGAAGTTAGGATGCAGGCTTACACTCACAACCGGCGACTTCCCTGCGATTGAAATACTGCCTTCGAAGCTGATAGTCAAACCCGAAGTCATTATTGATACTTACAGGGATCATCGAATGGCCATGACCTTTGCCATGCTTACCCTTAAAACAGGAAGCATCAGGATAGCTGATCCCGATGTGGTTGCCAAATCATATCCGGGTTTCTGGGAGGACCTGGAAGTGGCAGGTTTCCAGATAAAATAGAGAAGTATTTATCCTTTGTTATTATTTGCTGATTATCCCTAATTTTGAACATAAGCCATTAATCTTAAACATAATTGTTTATTTTTGGCAACAGAGTCTTAACAATACTGCATGCTAGTCGATATTTTTATTCCCTGCTTCATTGACCAGGTTTATCCCGAAACGGGGATGAACATGGTAAAAATACTTGAGAAACTCGGGGTGGATGTGTTTTACAATCCAAACCAGACGTGCTGCGGACAGATGACCTTTAACAGCGGAGCCTGGGACGACACCAAAAAGCTGGGAGAGAAGTTCATGAAAGATTTCCCGAACGACAGACCGATCATCGGCGCCTCGGCTTCATGCATCGGTTTTATCCGCAATTATTATCCCTGGCTGTTTCACAATACAGGCCTGCATTATGAATACAAGCAGGTAAAAAAGAATGTATACGAGATCACCGATTTTCTCGTAAATGTTATGAATGTGGAAGACTTGGGGGCTGAATTTAAGCATGTGGTCACGTATCATGATTCATGTGCGGCTCTGAGGGAGTATGGTCTTAAGGACGAGCCGCGGAAGTTGCTTGCAAAGGTTAAAGGGCTTGAGCTGAGGGAAATGAAGGACAATGAGGTTTGCTGCGGATTTGGCGGCACCTTTTCGGCCAAATTCGAACCCATTTCCACGGCCATGGCTGAACAGAAGATCAACAATGCCCTTGAATCAGGAGCGGAGTATATCGTATCCACCGATTCTTCCTGCCTCATGCACCAGCAGGCTTATATTGACAAACATAATCTCCCCATAAAGACCATCCATATTGTGGATGTGCTTGCCTCTGGCTGGTGAAGTGATCAATTTATAGTATAACACAGCATTTCGTTTTCATGGACCTCGAAAAATATACGGCGATTATTTCGTCGGAACTGGGCATCAATAAAGCATTTGTTTTTAATACCCTCACATTGCTTGAAAGCGGTGCTACCATCCCGTTTATTGCCCGTTACCGTAAGGAAATGACAGGTAGTATGGATGAAGTGGTGATAGGAAGGGTAAGGGACAGGCTTATCCAGCTTAAAGACCTCGATGCCCGTCGGGCAGCTATATTAAAAAGCCTGAAAGAACAGGAGAAACTAAGTCCTGAACTGGAGGAAGCTGTAATGAAAGCTTCCACAATGGCCGAGCTTGAAGATATTTATCTTCCTTATAAGCCCAAACGCAAGACCAGGGCCGGCATTGCCCGCGAGAAGGGGCTTGAGCCGCTTGCAAGGATCATCATCTCCCAGAAATATGATGATCCCGAAGGCCAGGCCGAAAAGTTCATCGATGAGGAAAAAGGCGTGAATTCAGTGGAAGATGCCATCCGCGGATCAGAAGACATTATAGCGGAATGGGTAAATGAACATACCTACGGACGTAAGCGCATCCGCCAGCTTTTTGAAAAGGAGGCCCTCATCAGTTCGAAAGTGATTAAAGGAAAAGAAGAGGAAGGGGCAAATTATACCATATATTTTGACTGCCATGAGCTTCTTTCAAAGGCTCCGTCTCACAGGGTCCTAGCTATGCTGAGGGGGGAACATGAAGGATTTCTAAGGGTGTCGGTAGATGTTCCGGATGATAAGGCGGAAGAAATCCTCGGCAGGATCTTCATTAAATCTGAAAATGCTTCAGCGGAACTTGTCAGGGAAGCCATTAAGGACAGTTGCAAGCGTTTGCTGCTGCCGTCGATGGAGACTGAGGCAAGGGGATGGGCCAAGGAAAGGTCCGATTCTGAAGCGATCCGTGTCTTTACTGAGAACCTTCGCCAGCTCTTGCTTGCGCCGCCCCTGGGCCAGAAAAATGTTCTGGCTATCGACCCGGGTTTCAGGAGTGGGTGCAAACTGGTATGCCTTGGACGGCAGGGGGAGCTTTTGCATAACGAAACCATTTATCCTCATCCGCCCCAGAACGAAGTCAAAGATTCCATCCATAAAATAAAAAGCCTGGTCAATGCCTATAAAATTGAGGCGGTTGCCATAGGTAACGGTACGGCAGGACGTGAAACGGAAAAGCTGATCCGCGCCATCCCGTTCGACAAGGATATCCTGGCCCTTGTTGTAAACGAAAGCGGTGCCTCGGTGTATTCAGCATCGGCCATTGCCCGTAGGGAATTTCCCGATTATGATGTGACTGTGAGGGGAGCCGTCTCTATAGGCCGCCGCCTTATGGACCCCCTTGCAGAACTGGTGAAGATAGATCCCAAATCCATTGGTGTGGGCCAGTACCAGCATGATGTGGATCAGCCAGACCTTCAGAAAAGCCTTGAGGATACCGTGGTAAGTTGTGTGAACATGGTTGGTGTGGAAGTGAATACAGCCAGCGAAGAACTTCTTACCTATGTTTCGGGGGTCGGACAGGGTCTTGCAAAGAACATTATTACTTACCGAAACGATAAAGGCCCTTTCAAAACCCGTGAGCAGTTCAGGAAAGTGACCCGTTTCGGTGAAAAAGCCTTTGAGCAGGCTGCAGGTTTTCTCCGTATCAGGGATGCTGAAAACCCTCTTGATTCCAGCGCGGTCCACCCCGAAAGTTATTATGTGGTGGATAAAATGGCTGGAAGCCTGAGCTGTTCAGTGAAGGATTTGATGCAGGATGCAGGATGCAGGTCAAAACTAAAGCTGGATGATTTCATTGATGAGAAGACCGGCTTGCCAACCTTGCAGGACATCATGCAGGAATTAGCCAAACCCGGCCGGGACCCACGCCAGAAATTCGAATTGTTTGAATTCTCCAAAGAAGTTCATTCAATCAACGATCTCAGGCCTGGCATGAAATTGCCGGGAATAGTCACAAATATCACGAATTTCGGGGCTTTTGTTGATATTGGTGTGCACCAGGATGGCCTGGTCCATGTGAGCCAGCTTGCCGACCGGTTTATACGTGATCCGAATGAGGTCGTGAAGCTTAACCAGAAAGTAATGGTTGAGGTTGTAGATATCGACATCCCACGCAAACGCATCCAGCTATCAATGAAGTCCCAAAATAAATCGAAAAACTGAGCGTTTTAATTTCCTTACCTTTGCCTAAGTATGATCACTTCCGCCGTCCGATGAAAAAACAAGTTTTACTGCCTTTACTGCTGATCCTGATGATTCTTGCAATTCGTCCTGCACATGCCCAGAAGATACTCGGGGGGATTTCGGTTGGCGCCAATTTCTGCCAGGTCGACGGGGACCAGTTTTATGGCTTCCGTAAAGTCGGATTGAATTTCGGGCCTATGGTCATACTTCCGTTCGGAAAAAATAAAAACTGGTCGGTAAGCATGGAACTCCTCTACTCACAAAAGGGAAGTTATCATAAAGGAAGCACCGATTCAACATATTACAGGCTTAATCTCGATTATATCGATATCCCGGTAATGATCCATTTTACCGATAAAAAGATAATTTCGGCAGGAGTCGGGGTTTGTTATGGCCAGCTTATTGGCAAGTCGGAATCTGAACTGTATGTCGTAACTCCCCATTCTAATTTCTTACCCTATGATTTCTCGGCCTTGGGCGAAGTTTCAGTAAGGATATGGAACCGTTTCTGGGTTAATGTGCGTTACCAGTATTCCATACTAAGCCTCAGAACCGTGACCTTCACTGATCCAAATATTTCAGGGGATACCTGGGATCGTGACCAGTACAACAATCTCATCAGTTTACGCCTCACCTATATTTTCAAACAGGAACTCCCGGGCAAAGCCAAGAAAGCCAAGGGAGAGGGAGAAGTGGTTAATTGATGCCACAATTCTCTAAATCACCCGTCGTATCATTTTCAGCTTATGGGTGTACTCATGCAGGTCGTTATGAAAGATGCCCTGCTGGTCGATGATGTCTAGCCTGACTTTGCCTGAGCAATGAATGATTTTCTGGCGGTCGGCAAGGATGCCGACATGGCAAATATTCCCTTCTTCATTTTCAAAAAAAGCCAGGTCTCCGGGCTGGGCTTCTTCGAGGCTGTTGACCGGTTCGCCCTCTGT
>JAPLDN010000347.1 GCA_026391755.1 Bacteroidota bacterium | reverse complement strand
CTGAAGAAAAGAAATTGTAAAAAAGTAAATGGAAGAGAAAATAAAATCTGTAGATAATAAAACAGGATCACGAACAAACCTTTAAAAGAAATCCTGCCTCCTTTACACACTCTTCTTGTAGCCTCAAAGAGCGGAAAATTTATCAATGGAAATTTATTGTTCATATAAGAGTGATTATGGCTTTCTGAAATACAGAGACTGACCTGTATAGTTCTTTATCTGTTTTTATGTAACTATTCAAACCAACCTTGAAAACCTGACATTTGAAAACGGGAAATCCACTCCAAATGCAAAAAAGGCGAACAATCCGCCAATTGCCGCATGCCCGAGGGATGCCCAACAAAAACCAGGACTAATAGCAACAGGTTCTACCTTAATGAGTGTCATTAGGATGCCTACAATGCCAACAGCAACTGCCACCCACTGATAAAGTCGAAGACCTTTTATTATAGGTGTTTGCGCCTCGCCCCGGTATGCTTCTTCCACAAAACGACCAATGCTCGTCATGATCAGGTATAAGCCAAAAATCAAAGAATTTGAAAGATGATTATTCCAGAGGGTGAATAAAAGAATACCTACGAAAAAGAGCCATAAAATGGAATAGAGTTGGGTCGGATGAAGCAATTCTCCTTTCAGGCCCGAAATATTGTTTACTCTTGAACGAGGATGAAAAAACCGGATTCCGATGATGGAATTATTTATTCGGCTTCCGTGACAGCAACCATTGACAAGGCATCGTAATCGCCCTATGGCCTGGCCCCAGGTCATTACTACCGAAGTAACGCCTAAAACAACCCATACATTTAGCCCCATTAACCAAACGACTATAGATCCAAATAATAGTCCAACCACTGAGCCATAATATCCAAATGGTCTTTTCAGTTTTGCAGAGCCTTCGATGATCTGAGCCCAGAGTGCAGCACAAATTGTAAGCAATACAGAGCAGATCATGAGAGCCAGCGTATAATCGCTGCCTGCTAAAATCCCGCCAGCCAGGATTACGAAGAAAGTGCCTAATCCATTATAGAACCCATGATTAATCACCCTGACTTTCCCAAATGTCCACTCTTTCCATGAATTGGCAATTTTCTCAGTGACGTTTTTTAAGAAAATCCAAATCCGCAGGTAATAGGCTGAAAGAAGAAATATCAAAATTGAAAAAGTAAAATGCAGAACCGCAGAACGACTATTCGTCAACTGAATGGTAACAAGGCATGAAGCAATGATAGTGAAAACGGCAGCAATTTGAAACGATTGCCGGTACATCGACTTAAGTGAAATGAAGATTAGAAAAATCGGAACCGTGAAAAAGGCCGGACCTTGTGGAGGAAGATATTGTGCCCCGATTTCTGGATACAGCAGTGCAATGAAAATAAGGTAACATAAGGATATTATTGCTGGTATTGCCCATTCCCTCAGGAAATCTTTTCTTTTCAGGAAGAAAGGAATTGCGATTAAGAAAACAATGCTTAACAATGGCAAAAAGGGATTTTCAAGCCCTTTAAACACACGAAGAGGCTCTCCAAACAAAGGTTGTGAAGATCCACTCAATGTTGCGATCAGGAAGTTACAGAAAACTAAAAATGAAACAATGCAAAACAGCGAGGCAAAACGATCTCTTAAGTTTGGGGTTTCAGCATTATTTTTTGGAAGATCCAGAACGGTTTTAATGATCTGATCCGGAAATCTCTTTTTCAGATCTATTTTTTCATAGCCCATAACAAGAGCTATCATTCCGAGAATTGTCAAAGGAGATACAAGCCATATGCCGCTTGCAGAACCTGTAAGTATGAAATATCCTATCATAAAAATTCCGAAGCCCCAGTAAATGGGATGTCGGAAAAGCCGGTAAGGCCCCCTTGTGACAAACATTGGAGGAGGATACGCATTCATGGGCAGTCCCTTCCCGAATTGCTTTAAAACAAACATGGCCCAAAGCATCAGGAAGCCACCGGCAACCATCATGATCCATCCTGTAATCTTTGATTCAATTGCCGGGAATTGAATTAATTGCAGGGTATTATTTGCCCAGAACCATAAGCCGGCTGGCAGTAAAATAAGAAAAGTAATTGCATAAAGGAATTTGCCGGGAAATTGAATGGTTGGTTTCATTTCTTAATTCGCATTTTGTTATAAAAAATAAGCAATGACAGGATCAAAAACCCGGATCCGTAAATGATACTGAAAAACCTGGCATTGGCACCGGAATAATCGGTAAAGGCGGAAATAATTGCTGATTGTGATGGATAGTAGGCAGGCAGGTAGCGGATGATAATATTGTTCTGGGCTTCGGCATAGTACATGGGATTTTGCAGCCAGCCCGCATCAATATTTGCCAGCAAAACAATTAAAAAGATGCCTTCGAGTTTTCCTTTTATCAGGCTGCCGATTGCCAAACCATAGCAACCGTAAACGAAACCGATTAAAATCAGGCCGGTAATATACATTAAAAGGTGTTTCACTGCAAAGAAGGCATTAATAAGCAAGCCTATATAAATGGCGATGAAGATTATCACAAGGAGAAGGGAAAGCAAGTTCGCAATAAGTAATTCAAAAGGATGATATCCGCAGATAACCAGCCTCCTGTTTACGTTGTTATCAATCTGGATCAGGTTTAAAGCAAGAAAGGAAACCAGGAATCCGGTTGAGGTAACGGAGAAAAAGATCAATGAAATCTGTTTCTGTGACTCTTTAATGAAAACCAGCTCATCCAATGATGCGAGCCGGAAGAGGATCATCCTTGCAGAAGCCGTCATTTCAACAACAGAAAGAAAAACAATCGGCATCAGCACCAGAAGAAGGAGAACAACTCTTCGCCTGAAAAGCATTCTCAGGATCATGTATAACCCTGTTTTAATCCGTTTCAGCGTCATGATAACTGTCCAAGTTCAAGGTTAAAGATTCTGTCAAATCTTTTTTTCTCAGTGAGCATATGGGTGACGACGAGAATGGCGCAGCCCTCACTCCGAAGCTTATCGGTTAAGTCCCAGAAAAGTAAGTAAGTATCCCAATCAAATCCATTATAGGGCTCATCGAGGATCAGCAAATCAGGATTATGAAGGAGTGAAATTGCAAGGCTGAGTTTTTGCTGCGTTCCGCCACTTAAATTGGCTATTCTATAATTTCTGTATTTTGTAAAATTGAAATAATTCATCAGCGATTCGCTTCTTCTTCCCAATTCTTCTTTTCCTATTCCATATGCCTCGCCGAAATAGTGAAAGTGTTCATCAACGGTAAGTAGTGAGAAGAGTAATGTTTCCTGTGGGCAATAACCAAGGCGTCCGGAAACAGAAACAATTCCGCGATCAGGTTTCCATTCCCCGACAATGATTTTCAACAGCGTGGATTTACCTGAACCGTTTTCCCCCACAATTCCATAGAGTAAAGCAGGACTCATTTCCAAGGAGATATTCTTTAAGACTTTGTTCTTGCCAAAGGCTTTGTCAATATTCTCCACTTTTAATATCCTGGTCATCAGGCTTTGAATTTTACCAGCTCATGTATTGCCATCCCACGGGAGTATGTATTGTTGTGCCCTTTAAACTCACCCTCGCTGAGCCATTTGAATTCGTCAGCCGTCAGGAAATTTACAGGAATCAATTTATTGACCCCGGGCATGTACCTGATAATTTTTTGTGCCAGTGAGGAAATCTTTTTCTCGGATTCAAGCAATACCCCCTTGTTTAAAAATAAAACCAGCTCCTTTTCCGGCAAGGATATTTGATCATCTTCAACGATACAGTTTTCTATCCTCTTTCCGTTCAGCCAAAGCCATTGCCGTTTTTCTTTATCTCTCAGCTCTATCCATACCAGGTTGATCTCATCCGAACCAAATCGTCCCCACCTTAATTGTTCCATGGGAATCCTCCAGGGAGGGACGGTGAGAATTAATTGTTCTGCATAACCTCTTCCATTTAACACTTTCTCCTTTATTCTCACTTGAACTTTTGAGGCCGGCTGAAAACATTTCCAATCCACAGAGCCTTCTTCGGAATCGAATATCCTGGTTTGAATCATATCTGCCAAAGGTTCCCACGTTCCTGATACTCCGAATCTTGCATCCTTCCATGTTATTTTATCATCTTGTATCTTCGGTATTTGAATATTATTGAATCTGGATTTCAAACGAACTCCGGAAGCTCTATCATAACGTAACCAACTCGCATAAGAAACACTCCAGCCATGCCATTTTAGTTTTGCCGCATAGAAAATCATGGCGTCTCCGCTTTCTCCAATAAAATCAAGGAACCATTTGCTGAGATGGAATTTTCCACTTGACGACTTTATTAATTTTTCATCATTCACGCTTTTTCTCTTAATCCTGCCATTTTAATGACGAAATGCTCGCAATCTTCAATTGAACTATTTACAAAGCCTGCAGTAAAATCTGCATTTGTATAATGAGTTTAAGTATCAAATGTACAAAATGAATAAAATGGATGTTAAAAAATTATTTCTAATGAAAAGTTGGATATTGTATCTTTGATTCTTCTCATCCATTTGCAGGATAAAGAGGAAACATAAGTTAAGGTAATTTATGGAAGCAGAACACGTTATACCTGATGAATTTCGTTTTGCAATTACCCGAAAATGTGATGGAGCATGCAGGCACTGTTATAATCAATCGGGTAAAGATATAGATCGGCTCACATCTGTTGATATTATAAGATTAATAAAAGATTTGCATACAGTAAATCCAAATTTTGATCGTATAACATTGACGGGTGGGGAGCCATTGTTAGAAAAAGACAAAGTGCTGAATATATCACGGTTTGCCAAATCTTTTGGAATTAGAGTCAGACTGGTGACAAGAGGATGGGAACTGGATAGGGCGCTATGTTATAAATTAAAGGAGTCAGGAGTTACCAGGATTCAGATCGGGCTTGATTCCTCCGGTGAATTTAATTATGAGGATGATGTTCGGGAAGGTTGGGATACTTTTCACAGTTGGTTGCGTGACGATAAAAAGGGGTTCAGCAAGACAGTCGATGCTATCAAAATTGCCCTGGAGGCGGGAATTGATGTCTCAGTTCGATATTCGCTGTGTCGCACTAATTTGAATGATGTTATTAAAACTTATACGTTGGTTTCCTCGCTTGGTGTTTCAAAATTTAAATTCAGGGTTTTGTTTCCAGACGGCCGGGCAAAAAGAAGGTTACTTGATGAACTCATTAATGGAGAGGATTTGGCTAACGCACAATATAATTTAATTCAGGCTTCAAAAGGAAATAATACAGTTGTCGAAATTACCCAGCCTTGTTTGTTTGCTGTTCCTGGTAAAATTAAAATATCAGATGAGAAAAGTCAGTTCAATGTGTTTAAGGAGCCTTGTCCATGTGGAAAGTCTGCTGCTTACATTGATGCAAATGGAGATGTTAAATATTGCCTTTTTGATGAATAGAGTATAGGTAATATTTATCATGACTCATTTTTGAATGTCTGGAATTCCGTTCCGGCCATGGAAGCAAGAGAACAACGATGTCTCATTGATCAATCCGGATCAGGTTGTTCTTCGTTTAAATTGTTATATGCCCAATTTAATGACTATAACAGTTTCATGAAAGCCTACATCAATAAGGTAAACGAGAACAAAAGATGAATTGTAAATTGGTCATACCGTGCAAAAATCCAAATTGCTCATAATAATTGCCATCATTCTTATTGTTGTTTCCTGTATTTTATTCGGATTCATCTTCGCTGTTCCATTTCTCACTCTGACAGCGGCACAAAAGGGGATTATTGTTACAATACTTGTAATATCCATGGAGATTACCTGGTGGGCCGGGGTGGCATTGATCGGTAATCAATTGCTCACAAAGTACAGGAAATATCTTAATCCTTGTGCCTGGTGGAAAAAACGATTGCATTGATCAGCCTTGTCCAATCAATACCTAACTGGCAGCTGGTAGTTGCGGGCCGCCAGCATGGAAATCAGCATTCCCGGGTCATCTGTGATGATCCCATCTACCCCCCAGCTGATAAGTTTTGATACCAGATCTGGATTAAATACAGTTCGGCTGTGTTCAGGCCAGGTCCAGACCACAACTTTCAATCCCAGCCCGTGAGCCTCATCCAGTGTAGCCTTGGTAAGTTCAACATCTTCCGGCTCCCAGCATGTCCCGCCCATATCTTTAACCATCTGCGGGATTGAATTCTTATGATCCTTAACTAATACTCCGCCTGTCCATAACCCCGCCTTTGCAGGATCAGGATCAAAGAAACTGTTCGGAGTCCCCGGTTCATTATCCCACTCGGTCAGATAAGCAGTCTTTATATGTTGATCCAAATTTTGAAGTTCATAAAGGCACCTCCAGTCGAACGACTGGATCTCACAAATGCTTACAATATTCTCTTCTTGCAGGATCTTGTATAACGCAGCTGCAAACTCCGCTGGAGTGTAAGTCCACTCAGTATGTTCGGGATCGGTTTTAAATTCGATCTGGAACCCAACTTTTTTATTTGTTTTGCTGATCACATAGCTGATCACTTCCCGCAGGGTAGGCATGTGCACTCCATCCATTCCTTTCTGTGCCGGGAAAAATTTACTATAGGTACTGGCAGTATCCAGACGTCCTACATCATATTTTTTTATCTCTTCGAGAGATAATGATTTCACCAGTTTTCTCCCGATGATGAATTTTCCATCTGCCCCCCTCACAATGTCAGGATTGAGCCTGATGTCATGTGATACGATCACTTCTCCGTCTTTAGACATCACGATGTCCATATCAACCCAGTTCGTCCCGATAGCCAGCCCGGTAAAATAGCCTGGGATTGTATTCTCCGGGGCATAGCTTCTTGCCCCTCTGTGAGCATATACCTCTAACTTTTTCCTTGAATCAGGCTGAACAGGTACTATAGTTTGTTTTGTACAACCCGAATTTAAGAGGGAAAACAGGGAACCGGCAACCAGCAGAAAAAAAACTTCTGCTTTTGATTTCTTCATAAGACTCATCATTTAAAGTACATTCAACGATAGTTTGTTTCCAGAAATACCTTAAAAGCATAAATATACAACATTGACCTGGATTCAAACAATGAACTATTTGGCAGGGATATTAAAATCAGACAGAACAACCGTCAGCTTAAAAGAAATTGTTTTCATTCTGACAAAGTTGGAAGAATGCTACTCCTTTATTACCTTTGAGGGCGGCATTGATTTGCATATATCCTGTATTTTAAACGGATTATATCCATAATGACACCAATTTTCAGTACCCTGAGTAAGAAAATTAAAAACACAACAATTATGAAAAACAAGATCGTAAACGCTGTATTATTATCATACGTAATATCCATGATAATCGCCTGTAATCCAGGGAAGGAAAATCCCTCAGTTATTACGGTGGACAAAGAAAAAATTAAAATTGAAATTCAGGCAAAGGAAGATGAATTTGCCGCCACATACAATTCTGGGGTAGCTAAGAATATTGGCTATTACGCGGAAGATGCCATCAGCTTTGCTCAGCACAGGCCGCCACTGGTCGGGAAAAAAGCAATTGTCACATATTTAATAGACGGTCTTGATCCTTCTTCAAAATCCAATAAGATTTCGTATAAGACCAGCGAGGTTTTTGTATCAAATGACGGGAATCTTGTTATTGAAGTTGGCTATTATAAAGTATTAGACTCTAACAATACGGCCGTTAATACCGGAAATTACATGTGTTTATTCGAGAAAAGGGACGGCAAATATGTCTGTGTTAGAGATATGAGTGCTTCCGATATGCCGATAAAATAAATACGTTATCGTCTTCGGCCGCTGCCACCCCCGCCACCCCCGCCGCCGCGGGACCGTGATGATCCCATTGAACTGGATCCGGCAGAAGGAGAGCTGCCTGGTGATGCCGATTGGCGTCCTGAGCCCGAAGAACCAGAGGATGAACGGTTAGAAGGCTGAGCCGAGGGAGAATTGCCTGATGAAGATCTGTTTGAAGGTTGGGTAGAAGGGGAATTACCTGCTGATGGTTTATTCGATGGCTGGGCCGAGGGGGAATTGCCTGATGAAGGTTTATTTGATGGCTGCGTCGAGGGTTTATTGCCCGATGAAGGTTTATTTGAAGGTTGCGTCGAGGGTTTATTGCCATTTGACGGACGTGTCGAAGCCGAACCCCCGCTTGATGATCTGTTGTTATTATAATTACCGTTAGCGTTATTATGGTTCACCGTATTGGAGGTGTTCCTGGTATTGTTGTAATTATTATAATTATTGTTATTAACGATCACTGTAGTATTGCCATGATAACCATAAGCACCACCGTAATGATAAGTATTATGATGATAAATGCTCACAGCCATTACGGTAGCTGCTGCAAAATAGGGAGGATAATATCCGTAGTAATAAGGCGGCACATAAGGTACATAGACAGGCGAATAAACGTATTGTACGATTGGGGTTGATTCAACTACAACAACAGTAGTTGTTGCCGGAGTGCTCGTTTTAACCGGGTCGGCGCCGGTATATGCGGGGTTGGGAGTAACCGAAGGTTTTGTAGTGGTTTTTGGTTCAACTATGTAACCTTTCCCATACAGAGCTACATCTCCGACGATCTGCATGGTAACCTTTTTATCCTTATCTTTTGAAACCAGAATGACCGCAACATCCTGGGTTTCTTTCTCGTTTACAGCAACCTGAAGGATAAAGGTAAAATCTTCCCCCTTTTGCTTAGTCACAACTTTGATGAAATCAACTTTACCATCCAGATTCAGGTCCAGGTTATTGATCCCTGTTTTTTCCAGATTTAACGATTTTTCAAAGTCCTCTATAGTTTTTGATTTTTGAAATAGATCCAGAACTGCATAAAGATTCAGGTTATCTCCGGGCAGGCCTAAGAGTGTCGTGTCTTTCGCAGTTTGACTCGTAGTCTGGGCAAAAACTGGAAATCCCAAAAAACTCATCACCAGAATTAAAAACAAACTTGTTCTCATAATATCAGGCTATTATAAAATCTTTAATGTTCAAAGATAATAAATATTTCCTCCGAAATAAGGGTCTTCAAGTAAGTTCAAACCTATTTTATTCATGATGCATAAATAATTAAACCCCCAATTATTCGTCCTCCAATATGCAATTATTGTTCCATTTGGCGACCAATCCAGTTGAAAATATTGATATGAACTTAAAATAAATTTGAGGACTTCGTTGATTTTATCAGGAATTGGATGGACGGAGATTTAAATTGAAAATATTTATCTTTACAATACAGGAACTGAAAAACATCATTTAATAATAAGGCTATGGCGTCATCAATTCAGAAACCCAGGATCGAATGGGTCGAAATCCCGGCGGGTACTTTTATAATGGGCAGCCCCATTAGTGAAGAAGGCAGGAAATCAAACGAGATCCAGCACAAGGTAACCTTAAGTGCATTTAAGATGAGCAAATACGAGATTACCTTTGAACAATACGACCTGTTTTGTGAAGCTGCAAACAGGGAAAAACCGAACGATGAAGGATGGGGAAGAAAAACATTCCCGGTAATCCATGTCAATTGGGATGATGCAAAAGCCTTCGCAGATTGGATGGGATGCCGCCTGCCCACTGAAGCGGAATGGGAATATGCTTGCCGTGCCGGTTCCCAGACTCCTTTCTGTACAGGCAACAACCTTACTACTGCACAAGCAAACTTTAACGGGAATTTTCCGTATGGGGATAGTCCGAAAGGAGAATTCCGCTCCAGGACAGTGCCTGTTGGGAGTTTCGCACCCAATGCCTGGGGATTATATGACATGCATGGGAATATCTGGGAATGGTGTAATGACTGGTATGACGATTATTCAATAGCAGATCAAGCAAATCCTGGTGGCCCTGAATCAGGCACTTTCCGCGTGTTCCGTGGTGGTGGCTGGCGAAACTATGCTCAACTTTGCCGGTCAGCATTTCGATACAGATATTTCCCCGATTACCGTCACTTCAACATTGGTTTCCGTTTGGTTTCAGAAAAGTAAACAGCAGCAGCAGATTTCTGTCATGGGAAAACCACAAATGAGACTCTTCCTGCTCTCTATGACGCAACTCATATTTCTTGTAAAATCATCTGTTAATAAATAGATGATAAAATTTTAATATCTTGTACTGATGAATTTTTAAACCATGTAGCTTTACTCAAACATTAAAAAAGAAACCTTATGGCAAAATCAGTAAAAAAAGTTGTTAAGAAAGCCGCCGCCAAACCAGCCGTTAAGAAGGCAGTGGCAGCCAAGAAAGCTGCGCCCAAAAAAGTAGTCAAGAAAGTCGCAGTCAAAGCAGCAGTTAAGGAAGCAGTGGTAGTCAAGAAAGCTGCTCCTAAAAAAGTTGTCAAGAAAGCTGTTGCAAAAAAAGCAGTCAAGAAAGCTGCTCCCAAAAAAGTAGTCAAGAAAGCTACTTCAAAAAAGTAGGATAAAGACTGCTTTGAATAGATAATAAGTCATTGATCACAATACGATGAAATGCCCTTATCGTTCGATTAGGGCATTTCTTTTTAAATAAATAATAGTCGATTTGCCAAGGCTCGGCTTGCATTTTAATTCCTATTCTCCGAGAATTTTCTTTTTTCCCGCAGTAAATTCCTCCTCAGTAAGGATCCCTTTTTGCTTTAGCTCAAATAACTTTTCAATTTCATCAGACACGTCTTTCTTAGATTGCGGGTTAGTGCCGGATGAAATTGCGTTTGCTAATTCCCGGGCCTGGGCAATGATCTGAGATTTCTTATACTCCTCCTGCATTTGCGTAATCGTGTCTTTTAGCTCTTTGGGCTTTTCTATGGTATAATAAGAAGTTGAACCTATTTCGGCGGCGGTTTGAATTTGCACGTCCCCGTACCCAAAAATTCTTCCCCAGATTGATTGGCTGTAAGTCACGTTATTAATTTTATCCAGTGGGCTTTCTTTGGAATTATGCGAAAATACCCCGTCCTCATCGATCACCCGTAAATTTGTAACAGCCCAAAGATTGTTGTTCCTTTGAACAATTTTGTACCACAGGTAACACAGTAATACTAATGGGATAAAATAACCATAGGGACCAATTAAAACACCAAGAATAACTCCAACAATAATATATAATGAAGGTAAAGCTAATGTTAGCCAATGAGGTCTTACAAGCAGGACAACACTTTCACTATTCTTTAACTTTGTTCTCATAGCTGTTTATTAAAGAAGAACCCGTACTCTTATACAAATATAAGCCATTTCTCACCTTTTGACAATTCAGAGATTCTCATCCGGAGACAATCCTGTAAGTATGCTCAGCGATTACAAGTTCTTCGTTGGTGGGAATCGTCATAACTTTTACCCTGGAGCCTGGTTTGCTCAGAAGCATTTCTTTCCCCCGCACACCTGCATTTTTTTGCGGGTCAAACTCCAATCCCATGTATTCCATTTCGGTGCAGCATGATTCACGTGTTACAGGGTCGTTTTCACCTATTCCTCCGGTAAAAATCAGCAGATCCAGTCCGCCCAATGCAGCCGTAAAGGAGCCAATATACTTTTTAATCCTATAGCGAAACATATCCAGGCCGAGGGTCGCCCTTGCATTTCCTGCTTCCGATTCTTTTTCGATCTCACGCATGTCGGAAGAAACGCCTGTAATTCCCAGCATCCCGCTATGTTTGTTGATGAGCGTATTGGCTACAGCAATGTTTAACTCTTCTTTTTCCATCACGAATGTAAGCACCCCAAGATCCATGTCACCCGAGCGGGTTCCCATGATAAGCCCTTCAACGGGTGTAAGCCCCATGGAAGTGTCAATGGATCTGCCATTTTTAATAGCCGCCATGGAAGCCCCGTTTCCCAGGTGGCAGGTAATTATTTTCACTGATTCCATGCTTATTCCAAGGATCTCGCATGCTCTTCTTGCCACATAGTAATGGCTTGTGCCGTGGAAGCCATAACGGCGGATGCCATATTTTTTATAAAGAGAATAAGGGATTGCATACATATAAGCGCGGGCTGGCATTGTCTGGTGAAACGCAGTATCAAATACCGCCACCTGCGGCACTTCGGGCAGAAGGTACTGCATGGCCTGGACCCCTTTAAGATTTGCCGGATTGTGAAGCGGTGCCAGGGGTATGCAGGCTTTGAAATTCTTTATTGTGGCCTCGGTAATTAAACTGCTCTCCTTGAAAAGCTCTCCACCGTGCACCATCCTGTGTCCCACGGCATCAATCTCTGACAGGTTCGTGAGGCAGCCATGTTCTTTGCTGATCAGTACACCGAGCAGATATTCGATCCCGATTTGATGATCTATTATTTCACCTTCAAGTTTTACAATGTCGCCGTTCTCTTTTTCATGTTTTAAAAACGATCCCTTCAAACCTACTTTCTCGACAATACCTTTGGCAAATAGCCTTTTATCAATTATATTGATGAGTTGGTATTTGATAGAAGAACTTCCGCAGTTCAATACTAGAATATTCATTTTGATCTTATTTTCTCAATGTTAGTACCCCGTCCTGGTAAGCAGGATCATCGACAATCTTTTCTCCCTTTTCATCATACTTATAAAAACCGATTCCATTGATCCTTCCAAACCGGTTTGCCCGTACAAGCTTTTTTATGATTGGAGATGCTACATAATGTGAGGACCCGAATTCCCTGTAAAGATTTTCCATCCAGCGAAGGACCTTGTCCAGTCCAACCTTATCGGCAAACTCAAATGGCCCCAATGGCATGTTGAAACTTGCTCTCATTGTAAGGTCAATATTTGCCATGGAGCTGACGCCTTCCATAAGCGTAGCGCATGCCTCATTCAGTAATGCCGCAAAAAGCCTTACACTGACCAGGCCGGGAGATTCCGTAACAGGAATAAAGATCAATTCAAGTAAATTTATGAATTTAATTACTTTTTCATAGGCCTCGTCGGAAGTATGAAGCCCCTTGGCCAGCTCCACAACATTTGACCCCGGAGCTGTCGTTGAGATATGAAGGCTTACGCAACGCTCTTTATGTTCGAGTTCAGAGGACAGTTCTGTAACTGCGATGGTTGAGGAATTTGTGGCGATTATGCATTCTTTCCTTACTTCTTTTTCGATGTTCAGGAATACCTCTTTCCGCATTTCAAAACTTGATTGACCCTGTTTTGATTTAATGGTTTCAATGACCAGTTCGCAGTCGTGAAAATCACTATATAAAACAGTTCCTGTAATCCTCGAAAGAATAGCCGTTTTTTCCCCAGGGGTAAGCCCCCAATGGTTTATTTCGTGATCCAGCTCTTTTTTTATTTCATCAAAGGAATTAGTGATTTTCTCTTTACTCCTCTCCAGAAAAACCACCTCAATCCCGTGTTTCGAGGCGGTGATTGCCAATGCCTGGCCTACACTTCCACAACCAACTATGCCTATCCTTGAGAAAAGGATCCTGGGTCGGGATTTTTTACTGAGCCCATATTTCTCAATGGGTTCTATTATCATTTCTGCCATAATATTATCGTCTGAAAAGAATTTATTTACACTTGATATGCGGACCCTGGTCGTATTCAAATTTTTCAACCAGACTGCAAATATAGTAAGGTTATGGGTTCCTTGAAGGGGATATCGCAGATGGCCTTGGATTTGCAAAAATGTCGGGCTAATTGAATATTGATTACCTTTGCAGAACTTATTCCTCCCTTTATCCATCTAAACGACCACGGATAATCCCAGAAAATTTAGTTTTTAAGGAACTGTCGTTTTGTGCTAAATGGCAGTTTTGAATATCTTCTATCCCTCATCAACAGGTTGCTGTTGAGGGACAGATCATTTTTTGCAGCCTTAATTTAATACAATTATAATGTTATTTGAAAATTTGAATCTTATTGAACCCATCCTTGCGGCTATTAAAGCTGAAGGATACACTGAGCCTACTCCGATACAGGAGAAGGCTATTCCTGTTTTACTCAAAATACAGGACTCAGGCATGTTGTTATTTACGGAGGTGTTTCACAAGGTCCCCAAACAACTACTTTGAAAAACGGGGTGGATATTTTAATTGCAACCCCCGGAAGGCTTTTGGACCTGATGAACCAGGGGTTTGTGTCCCTTCAGAACATCCGGTTTTTCGTTCTCGACGAAGCCGACAGGATGCTCGACATGGGTTTTATTCATGATGTAAAGAAAATCATTGCAAAACTGCCTTCACAGCGCCAGTCACTTTTCTTCTCAGCCACCATGCCCCCGGAGATACAGAAACTTGCAGGAACAATCCTCCAGAACCCTGTGAAAGTTGAAATAGCTCCTATTGTTGCGACCGCCGATCTTATCAGGCAATCCCTGTTTTATGTAAATAAGACGGACAAGAAATCCTTGCTGATCCATATTTTAAAAGACCAGTCTATTGAAACGGCGCTTGTGTTCACAAGGACCAAGCATGGTGCTGACAAAGTAAGCAGGGATCTTGTAAAAGCAGGGATCAAGGCAGTGGCCATTCACGGGAATAAATCCCAGGCTGCACGCCAGAGCGCACTGAAAAATTTCAAAAACCGTTCAACCAGGGTTTTGGTTGCAACCGATATTGCGGCACGCGGAATTGACGTGGAACAACTTTCACATGTGATCAACTACGAGATCCCCAATATTCCCGAGACATATATCCACCGTATCGGCCGCACAGGCAGGGCCGGGTTGAAAGGAGTTGCACTTTCTTTCTGCGATGCAGAAGAAAGAGCATACCTCAAGGATATTTACAAACTATTGCCGAAACCTATTACGGTTGTTGACAACCATCCTTTTGCAGTTAGCCGACCGGTGATGTCAAGCCCTTCAGCTCCGTTCAAGCGGAATTAAGCCAGATAACCATATCTTTTAAGATCGACGGGATCCCTTATGGGAAGGGAGGCGCCATCCGCAATCAGATAAAGATCATCGGAAACATCCAGCAGATCGCGGTAGAGGTGATCAGTTATAATTATGCCCTTGCCTGATTTCTCGTTTTTGATGACGCCCTTCAGCTTTTCCACGTGCACCGGCATAATATACGAGAAGGGCTCGTCCAGCATCACAAATTCAGAAGGTGATTTCAGGATGATCCAGGTTTCGATCAAGCGCTTTTGACCAAAAGAATAATAACCGAAAGGCATATTTGGTTCTCTTGCATATTCGGGGAAATCGTTCAGAAGCTCAGCAAGGCTGCAGCTATACAGCTCAAGAATATTCTTCAGCCTGAGATATTTGGGAATGAAGCTGTCCTGGGGCATGTACCTTAACATTTTGGGATTCCTGAAAGGCCTGAGGACAGCCTTGCCGTTGAATCTCACGTTTGAATACCGGGCTTGCAGCGTGCCGAAGATGATCCTGAGAAGGCAGGATTTTCCACAGCCGTTCCTGCCCAGGATTCCACTGACTTTACCTGTTTCAAATCGCATGTAAATATCGGAAAGCACCCGCTTTTCGCCGAACTCCAGGTTCACACTGTCAACTTCAAGCCTGCTCATCATCGTGAAATCAGGGGCAGTTTCAAACAAAGGCTTACCAGGAACAAAGCAGAAAAGAACAGCAGGTAATCGATCAGGAACGCGGTCATCATCAATTCTCTTTTTCGTACTCCCAGGTTGGCATAGAAGTACATCTCATGAGCTTTGAACTTTATCAGGTAAAGCAGCATAAGCAAATTAGTGAAAGTTTTTATCCAGAAAAAGGGGGCTGTAAACATCAGTACGCCATAAAACTCTTTATGATCCCTGATCTGGTTTATCGAGATATAAAAAATGGCCAGGCAGGAAAACAGGGTTACCAGTCCTGACGGAACCCACAAACCCCTGTAGAATATAAGAATCGTTCTCAGGTACCTGATAAACATTGGCTTTTCAGATATTTCTTATTCGAATGTAAAGGTAAGTATAGGAATGGATACTGCCTGTTCTATTTTCAGCAAATCTCGAAAGCGCAGAAATAGTAATTGTTTGCAGCCCCGATGAGGTCCATTTTGATGTAATAACTGGAAGTAAAGTTCATGAAGGCGAGGAATTCATGCATGGGCACATTGAACTGGTCGAAGAAAATGATATCTCCTTTTTGCAGGCAGGGGGCCAGTGAAGTTAAGACATAGAGAGTGGATGTGTAAAGGTCGGCATCCATCATGATCACCTTGCGGCAGGATTTATCCAGGCTTTTCACAAAGGCCGGAAGAGTCTCCTGGAAGAGGCCTTTTTCAAACCTGCAACGGCTGTCGTCAAGCTGAGGCAATTTTGAATTGGTCGACATGGCCCCTTTATGAAACCCGCCCCAGTCCTCAGGCAAGCCTTCAAAGGTATCGAAACCTGTGAACCGGGAACCGGGATTGGTATTATGTTTGACCCACCATTCGAAGGAATGCCCTCCCGATACCCCAAATTCCAGGTACTGGATTGTTTCAGAAAGCTGCTTTTTGTTTAACACATAATCATACAGCTTGTAGCGTTTACTGTAATCCCATTTCGGGGAGTAAAAGTCATTGAATTCTATATTTGTATTCGAGGAAATCCATTTGGAAACTTTCGAGAGGTAAGCCAGGTTGAGCATGGCTCCGCTGAAGGGGCCAAACACCCTGTGCAGTCCGAAGCGGATGAAATTCCATTTTGTTTTCCTGATCAGTTTCAGCTTTGTGCTCATTTCCAGCGGGCTTGTAAGGATTGGCTGACAAAAGTACTGAATTATTTTCATTCGAGCGGATGTGGTTCAGGTTATGGCTTTTCCGTTTCCCGGCAGGGAATTCAAAAATTTATTTATTATTTGTATGTACAAACAAATTTATTTTATCTTTGCAGCGAAATGACGAAACCAGGCTCACCATATTGTCAGTGTTTATACTATGCTTCCAATGCCCTGGCCAGGATGACAACCAGGATGGCCGAAGAAGAATTCTCCAAGGTTGGCCTTTCACCTTCCTATGCCTTCCTTATCATGACCGTAGCAAAAAAACAGGGCATCCAGCCTGGAGAGATCAGCAAAGCCCTGGAACTCACCCCTTCAACCATCACCCGCCTGATCGAGAAAATGGAAAAAAAAGGATTGCTCAGGAGAAAGTTCGAAGGAAAGACTACAGAGGTCTACATTACAGCCAAAGGTGAGGCCCTTACCGACGAAATAAAAAAATGCTGGTTAAGCCTCTACCTGAGATTCTCGGACATATTGGGAGAAGAAACCTCAAGACAACTTTCAGGAATGATATACCAGGCCGTGAAAGATTTAGAATGAAATAAATTAAAAATAAAAGGTAAATGATATGAAAAAAATCGGAATTATCGGATCGGGAATCGTAGGCCAGACACTTGCAAACGGATTCCTGAAATACGGTTATGAAGTAATGATAGGGACCGGTGACGTGACCAAGCTGTCGGAATGGAAATCCAAAGCAGGAGCTTTTGCTCATACAGGAAGCTTTGCCGAAGCAACAGTTTTCGGCGACCTTATCGTCATCGCAGTTAAAGGAGATGCAGCAGCATCGGCCGTTGCAAAAGCAGGAGCCGATAACCTGGATGGAAAAACCGTGATCGATGCCACAAACCCTATCGCAAATGCAGCCCCTGAAAACGGGGTGCTCAGGTTCTTCACCGACCTCAACGAATCACTGATGGAAAAACTGCAGAAATCCTTCCCGGGAGCCAACTTCGTGAAAGCATTCAACAGCGTTGGAAACGCCTTTATGGTCAACCCGTCTTTCCCCGGAGGAAAACCGAGCATGTTCATCTGCGGGAATTCGGAGAAAGCAAAATCGGAAGTCAAAGTAATCCTTGATCAGTTCGGCTGGGAGACTGAAGATATGGGAATGGCTGAAGCCGCAAGGGCCATAGAACCCCTCTGCATGCTCTGGTGCATCCCGGGCCTGACAAAAAACAGCTGGGCCCATGCATTCAAACTTCTTAAAGCTTAAAATAAATCCATTCAATAAATCGTAAATTA
>JAPLDN010000048.1 GCA_026391755.1 Bacteroidota bacterium | reverse complement strand
TGAAGGTGACTAAATACGAAATAGATTATGAAACGAGGGAAGTATGCGAGCAGATTGAAAACGGCAGCAGGAATATTCTCAAAATAGCATACACCCAGATGCAGGAAGCAGTACCTTCCTCTTTCGGAAAGTTGTTCAGTACATACAGCGAAGCGCTTTCCCGCGATTGGTGGAGGGTTTCAAAGTGTTCCGAACGGCTGAAGCTCGTTAATCTTGGCGGGGGAGCAGTAGGAACAGGGCTGGCAGTGCCCCGCTTTTTCATTATGGAAGTCGTGTCGACCCTTCAGAAACTTACCAATCTTCCCATTGCGAGGAGTGAAAATATGGCTGATGCGACATCAAACCTCGACTCTTTTGTGGAGGTTCATGCCATTCTGAAGGCCCATGCAGTGAATCTTGAAAAAATGGTTGCCGATATCCGGCTGATGGCCTCGGATATAAATAAGCCTTCACCTTTGATAAGTATCCCTGAAAGGCAGACAGGTAGCACCATCATGCCCGGAAAAGTTAACCCGGTCATCCCCGAATTTGTAATCAGTGCGGCGCACCAGATATATGCAAACGATCAACTAGTTTCAGGGCTTTGCGCACAGGGATGTCTTGAATTAAATGCCTATATTCCCCTGATAGGCCATTCGATAATCAGCAGCCTCAAGCTGTTGATATCAGTTAACCATTCGATAAAGAGTAATCTGCTGGAAGGGTTGGTTATCAATCATGAAACCAGTTTGGAACGATTGATGCAAAGCCCTTCAATAACCACGGCACTTGTGCCTGTTATCGGGTACAATAAGTCTTCTCAACTTGCCCGGCTGATGAAGGCTGAACATCTATCGGTAATGGAAGCAAACGACAGGCTTAAACTGACAGACCCTGAAAACCTGAAGGAATTACTCAAGCCTGAGAATTTGCTGCAGTTGGGGTATACTATCGGGGATTAGTGAACAGTGAAGGTGACTAAATACGAAATAGATTATGAAACGAGGGCGTGATACCAAACCCCATATCGGTATATTCGGAAGAAGGAATGTGGGAAAAAGTTCATTAATAAACAGGCTTGCCGGGCATGAAGTGGCGATTGTTTCTGACATTGCAGGAACAACTACCGACCCGGTAAAGAAATCAATCGAGATACCCGGCTTAGGCCCCGTTGTTTTAATAGATACTGCGGGGATAGACGATACAGGTGAACTGGGAGCAAAACGTATTTCGAGGACAATAGAAACCCTCAACCAGGTTGACCTGGCTCTGTTACTTATTTCCCGGAACAACTTTGCAGAAACTGAAATAAACCTGATAAGGGAATTTCAGAAAGCAGGACTGCCCTTTTTCATCGTCCATAATAAGTCAGACGAGGAAAAATTGGATAACAATCTCGACAGGGTTCTGAAGGAACGGTATGACACCCCCTTGATTGACTTTTCATCAGTGAACCCAGGTAACCTGGACGACCTCATCCGCCTTATAAGAGAAACAGTCCCGGAATCGGCTTTTATAAAGAGGCCTCTGGTGGGGGACCTGATCTCCTATGGAGATACCGTGCTTCTGATTACCCCTATCGATATTGAAGCTCCTGAAGGGCGGATGATATTGCCCCAGGTACAGGTGATCAGGGATGTGCTGGATAATGAAGGGATCTGTGTGGTTTGCAAGGAGAGGGAAGTGGATGCCTATGTGAAGAAGATGTACCCAAAACCGGTACTTGCCATTACCGACAGCCAGGTCTTTCCCAAGGCTGATGCTGCAATCCCGAAAAATATCCCACTGACCAGTTTCAGTATCGTATTGGCCCGTCAGAAAGGTGATTTCGTAAATTACCTGAAAGGTACGCCTAAACTCGGCGAACTGAAATCAGGTGACCGCATACTGATCCTGGAATCCTGCACGCATCATGTTTCCTGTGATGATATTGGCAGGGTTAAAATACCGAGGTGGCTCAGCAATTTCACCGGGAAGGACCTTGTTTTCGATGTGGTCTCAGGCCTGGGAACCGTTAACAGGCCTATTACAGATTATGCTATGGTAATTCAATGCGGGGGGTGCATGATCACAAGAAAGCAACTGCTTAACCGGCTGAAGCCGGCCATTGATGCAGGGATACCGGTAAGCAATTATGGTATGACCATTGCCTGGGTGCATGGTATTTACCATCGTGCCATAGCACCGTTTACGGGGAATACGGGTGACAAGGGTGATTATTTGTGAATCATCCCTCATGCCTCATGGCTCATGGCTCACACAGTTGCTACTTCCAGCACTTTCCCGTTAAAGAACTTATGCCCGTTGATAGCAAAATCAGCAATAAAGGATGCCATTTGCTGGGCCGACTGAGAAGCTTTAACACCAGGAAAGGCTTTCTCAAACATCTTCGTTTGCACACCTCCAAGAGCCAGGCAGTTTACAAAAATATCCTGTTCTGAAAGCTCAGCGGCCAAACACTCGCTTAATACTGAGAGAGCTCCCTTGCTGGAACTATATGCCGAAAGCCCTTCGAACTTCTTTGCCCGCTGGATTCCACCCATACTGCTGATCATTACAATATGGCCGCCCCTGTTCATCAGCGGCAACATCGCCTGCGTAAAAAAGAAAGGAGCTTTTACATTCACATTGTAAACCTCGTCAAAATCCCCCTGCTGCATCTTCGAAAAAGGTTTGTTTACAAGTCTTCCGGCATTATGGATGATAATATCAACCCTATGAAGGATGGCCTCCATCCTTTGTGCAATAAAGGGGTAAAAGTCAAACTGGTTCAGGTCAAATTCGTAAGGTGTGACCTTTGAATCAGGCGTTTGTTTATGGCAATCGCTTACCAGGTCTTTAAGGTCATTCATTTTCCTTGAAATAGCAAGGATTTGATTTTGCTTATGTTTGCATAGGATTTTAACTATCTCATAGCCAATACCTTTTCCTGCTCCTGTAACTATAATGTTCATTCGTTCAGTTTTTGCGGAGTTAAAATTATATAAAAAAAGCATTGATTTGTATTAAGTTACTGAACTTTCGACTACTTTTGCAGTCTGTTACAGCACAGGGAAGATTTGCAAATTAACCAGGACAAAGTCAATATCAACGCCTTTATGAAAAAAAATATTTCCTTATTAATTTTCTGCTGCCTTACTCTTGGAAGTGTTATGGCTCAGAACGAACCTGCTTTGAAAGCCAAGGTTTCAAAATGTATTTATTTTGATGTGTCACCACCTTTAAGGGATATGTTAAAAACGGTTCCGCCCAAAGCCGACATGTCATGGAAAGACGGTATTGTAAAGAATATCCTTTATCCTCCCGGTATTTTAAAGGATGGATATAGCGGTGTTGACACTAAGGTGCAGGACCGCATGGGAAACACTGCTGCCGACAGCCTGTTGATTTCTTTTGACGGCAATAGCAACACTCAAGGGGTTGCGCCTCCTGATGTTCAGGGAGATGTTGGACCTGATCATTACTTTCAGGCTGTAAATTTGCATTATTCAATTTATGACAAAGCCGGTAATAAGCTCCTGGGCCCCTTGAGCAACAGCAGCATGTTTAACGGCCTTCCCAATAACAGTAATGACGGGGATGCTGTCGTTTTGTATGATGAAGTAGCAAACCGCTGGATTTTCAGCCAGTTTTCATTACCAAATGGAAGTTATGCGCCGTTTTATGAAATGGTTGCTGTTTCGCAAACAGGGGATCCCCTGGGTTCCTGGTACCGTTATGAATTCCAGTTTAGCCAGTTTCCCGATTATCCAAAGCTTGCTGTCTGGCCCGATGGGATATATATGAGCAGCAATAACTTTGCTTCTGGCACTGGCTCTCCTGCCGGAACCGGAGCGGCATGCCTGGATAAAGCAGCCATGTATGCAGGACTTCCTGCCACAATGCAATACTTTTCTCTTCCCTATTCCTACGGTGGAGCCTGGGCTGTGCTGCCATCAGATTGTGACGGAGTGTACCCCCCGCTGGGAACACCTAATTTTTTCGGATACCTTAATAGTGGTCATATCACTATATACGGGTTCCATGTTGACTGGACAAACCCTGGAAACTCATCTTACACCCTATTGACATCGATTACCGTTGCCTCATACAATGGCAGCGTTTCTGATATTCCTCAGCCGGGAACAACCTATAAGCTCGATCCCATTCCTGGTCGTCTTATGTTCCGTCTCCCGTTCAGAAAATTCAACGACCACTGGACTATGGTGTGTAACTCCACAGTCAACGTAAGCGGACGTGCCGGTATACGTTGGTGGGAACTGCGTAACGATGGGACGAATCCCGCAAACTGGACTATTTACCAGGAAAGTACTTTTTCCCCTGCCGACAATGACAACCGCTGGATGGGATCTATTGCTATCGACTCTCTCAGCAATATTGCTTTAGGCTATTCAATTTCGAGTTCCACCCGGTATCCTTCGGTATTTTATACCGGAAGACAGGCCAGCGATCCCCTGAACTCAATGACAATTACTGAAAAGTCTATTGTCGACGGAGGCGGGTCTCAAACTACCAATGTTGGGAACAGACCAAGATGGGGCGACTATAGCTCCATGAATGTTGACCCAAAGTATCCCGGTAAATTCTGGTATACACAGGAATATTACAAAACCTCAAACTCAAGCTGGTCCTGGTATTCAAGAATCGGCACATTTTCCATCGGAAACGGGCTAATGGCAACTGTAATTGCAAGTCCGGCTACTCTTTGTGCTAACGATAGTACGCATCTTATTGTTCAGGCCTCCGGAGTCAATCGTACTTATACCTACTCATGGACCTCGAAACCGGCTGGCTTTACTTCCACCGCGCAAAATCCATGGACCCACCCTCTGGTCAACACTACATTCATAGTAGCTGTTAATGACGGGGCAAAAACCATTATTGATTCAACTCATGTTATTGTGCAGCCTGCTACAGAAGCCATTGCCGGAAATGATACTACCTATTGCAACTATGTTCCGGTATTTACCGTTCATGGAAGCGGTATCGGATATGACCAGAATTTATGGCAAACAATGGGTGACGGTTATTTTGATGATCCTACTCTGATGGTAACCCAATACCATCCAATGACCGATGATAAGCTCAATGGTGTAAAACTTTACCTCACAGTGCATGCAAAACCACCTTGTTCAGGTCTTGTTGTCGATACAGTTCATATCTTGTTTGATCCCTGCACAGGCCTTAACGATCCTCTGACAAGGGACCTGAATATCAATGTGAAACCAAACCCGTCAAATGGTACGTTTAACCTGATAATCGACAATCTTGGGAAACAGTCAGCGGATGTCGTTGTTACCGACCTCCAGGGACATCCGGTTTACCACCAGGTATACAAACCGGCAGGTAACAACCTCCAGGAGCATCTCGACCTCTCCTTCCTGCCAAAGGGCAGTTACATCATGAAGGTACAGACGGATACCCGGAGCAAGATTGAAAAGATCATAATACAGTAATTTTGTTCGTTCCGGCTGAGGCTGCCTCAATCTTTTGAGGCAGCCTCAGCCATTTACAAGCCTTGCCTATAAAAAAATATTTGTGAATTTTTTCACAGTCGATAAATTAATGTATATTTGCATGTTGAATATCCCTTTTATACATTTCCTGCTTTGCTGAGAACCCAGGGGAACAGGAATTCAGGGTGTTCGCAGGATTGATTTGTTCTTTAATGATACAATCTTCAGGGCAGGGTGAAATTCCCGATCGGCGGTAAAGTCCGCGATTCC